>NZ_JBFNXI010000021.1:0-53332 GCF_040812445.1 Lentibacillus sp. L22
AAAAAAAGAAATAGTGGGTAAAGTCACCCGTCGATGACCTTACCCACTAATCTTAGTATGTTTGTGTTCCGGCGCACGCTGGTTTGCATCCTTTTTTAATGATTGCAAGCCGGACTGTTTCTGACTTTTGAACCCGTTTCTCCTGACAATAGGTCCCCTCCAGTCGACTCAATAACTTCATTGGTTACTTCACGGGCAATTGTGCCGGTTACGAGTTGTAGTACATCATTTACAACAATTTGCGTTTCTTTGAATTCCTGAACAACTGGAATAGCATCAATTTCCTGCTGCAATCGGTCAATTTCGGCTTCAACCTTTTTCAACGCCTCTTTCTTTTCGTAGGCTTGAAAATTAACCGCTTGTTTTTGCAATGCTTTAATTCGTGTAATTAACTGCTGTACTTTTTGATTCTCGTTTATCTTCGCCTCAACTTGTTTAAAACGATCAATTTCTTCTGTACTGGCCAGCATGTTTGCCAGTTTTTTTGCCTGATCCAATACTTGTGAACGTGTATATTCCGCCATTTATTTCACCTCGACCGTATTTTCTGCCATCACGCCATCCAATGACCATGTCTTTGCTTCTGTTATTTTCACATCAACAATACTGCCAATTGCCGACTTTGGTCCTTTAAAATTAACCAGTTTATTTTTTTCTGTATATCCGGCAAGTACATCAGGGTCTTTCTTACTTTCCCCTTCCACCAGCACTTTCACTGTTTTTCCGGCATACTTTTTCATTGCTTCCGCCGACTGTTTGTTTACCAGTTCATTTAAACGATACAGGCGTTGTTTTTTGACTTCTTCCGTTACATCGTCTTTTTTTCGTGCTGCCGGTGTACCTTCCCGCGGTGAATAAATAAATGTATAGGCGGACTCAAACCCGACTTCTTCTACAAGTGACATCGTTTCTTCAAATTGTTCATCTGTTTCATTCGGAAATCCAACAATAATATCCGTTGTCAGCGTAGCATTTGGCATTGCCTGGCGAATTTTGCGCACCAGTTCCAAATATTCTTCCCGGGTATACTTACGATTCATTTTTTTCAATATCTGACTGCTTCCAGATTGGACTGGCAAATGAATATGATCAAGCAAATTACCTCCCTTTGCCAGTACTTCAATCAGCCGGTCATCGAAATCACGCGGATGGGAAGTGGTGAATCGAACCCTCGGAATATCAATCTTATGAATGTCATCCATCAGATCACCAAGGCCATAAGTAATATCGGTGAAATCTTTTCCATAAGCATTCACATTTTGTCCAAGCAGCGTTACTTCCTGATAGCCTTGTGCTGCAAGATGCCGGATCTCCTGAATAATATCTTCCGGTCGGCGACTGCGTTCTTTCCCGCGCGTCATCGGTACAATACAATACGTACAAAACTTGTCACAGCCATACATTATGTTTACCCATGCTTTTATTTTACCTTTTCGTGCTTTTGGCAGATTTTCAATAATGTCGCCTTCCTTGGACCACACTTCAACAACCTTTTCCTTACCAAACATGGCTTCTTTCAATAACTGTGGTAATCGGTGGATATTATGAGTACCAAAAATAAGATCCACTTGCGGATGTTTCTTCATGATCCGGTTAACAACTGATTCTTCCTGGGACATACAACCACAAACACCCAGAATTAAATCGGGTTTCTCCAGCTTCAATGGTTTCAGATGACCAATTTCGCCAAACACTTTATTTTCGGCGTTTTCACGAATCGCACATGTATTCAATAAAATGATGTCGGCTTCATTGGTGTCTGATGTGGATTCATACCCCATATCCGTTAAAATACCTGCTATCACTTCTGTATCGTGCTCATTCATTTGACAGCCATATGTGCGAATAAGAAACTTTTTGCCCTCTCCAATATTTTCCATATCCTCAGGAATCGAAAAATCGTAATGTACGGTTACTTCATCACGTCCGCGTTTTCTGGCTTTATTCAAATTTGGTGGTTCATAGGTTGTTTCAAAGTATTTTGCGAAATCGGCGCTCGTTTTTTCACTAAGCGGTTTATCCTGTCCGGATTTTCTGTCCGCAGTATTCACCTGCTTGATTTGCGATTGTTCTTTTCGCTGTTGTTCGTTCATAACGATGCTCCTTTTAAACTAAAAGTTGATTCTAAACTTGTGCATTCATTATTACAGTATAATACCTATATCCACATTAAACAACATAAGCAGATAAACCGCAAATGAAAACTTTCCATCGTTTTGGTGCCTTTGTATTTCCTCATAAAAATAGTGTTACGCATTTGTTACGTAACACTTATCGTCATCCATAAATTACAAAAATAAAACCGTATTATTATCTGGGCTCAACAATTAACTTGATCGCTGTACGTTCCTCGTTATCAATCATAATATCGGTAAAGGCTGGAATGCAAATCAGATCAACTCCACTGGGTGCTACAAACCCTCTGGCTATTGCTACCGCTTTCACAGCTTGATTTAATGCTCCCGCCCCGATTGCCTGAATCTCTGCTGAACCACGTTCTCGTAAAACATTCGCGAGTGCACCTGCTACTGAATTTGGACTTGATTTGGCTGACACTTTTAATATTTCCATTACTAGTACCTCCTTCATTTACTAATGTCGTCCTATTGTAACTATATTCCCGGAGTTGATAGCTTATTACCTTTATTATGCAGGAATGATTCAAATAATTCAAATATTAACCAAAGAACGGATGATCATCATTAATCAAAATTCGCTCTACACGGGATGCTTGCCCTGTTTTTTCGTCAATGGTCGTAATGACACCATTTAACTGTGTTCTTCCCTTTTTATCCACTTCGAAACGTACTGGCAAGCTGGTTAAAAATTTCTTCAACACTGCTTCCTTATCCGTGCCCAGTATCGCATCATAAGGTCCTGTCATACCTGCATCTGTAATGTATGCGGTTCCCTGTGGCAGAATACGCTCATCTGCTGTTTGCGTATGTGTATGGGTACCAACAATCGCACTAACCCGCCCATCCACATACCAGCCCATTGCTTGTTTTTCACTGGTAGCTTCAGCATGGAAGTCCAGAAAAATGAGATTTGTCTGTTGTTTAGCTTCAGCAATTAATTGATCCACTTTTCGAAACGGATCATCCAAAGCTGGTAGAAAGGTTCGCCCTTGCAGATTAAGCACTGCAACCTTAATCCCGTTTAAATGATAATACACGATCCCTTTTCCAGGTGTTCCCTCAGGAAAGTTGGCTGGGCGGATCATATATTTGGCATCATCGATAAATGCAAAAATATCTTTTTTATCCCATGTATGATTGCCCATCGTAATTACCTGGGCACCCCATTCCAAAAATTGCTTATAAATTTTTTCAGTAATTCCTTTTCCGGATGCAGCATTCTCACCATTGACAATAATCATGTGGGGACGGTACTTTTCTTTCAACTTGGGTAAATATTCCTGTACCATATCACGTCCTGGTGATCCAACAACATCACCAATAAACAAAATTTTCATTCTTCCTACTCATCCTATCCAATATTATATTATAAGTGTTTCATACTAAAAATGTACTTGTCAAAACAAAGGCGTAAGTGCTGGTTTGCTAGTCGCTGGGCGCTGGAGCCGGACGAGGCTTTCTCTGGTATAACCAATATAGCCATGAATTTTACGTTTCTTAACCCTGAAAATACAATAAAAGCGGTCAGATCGACCGCTTTTATATAAAATCCTATTTCGCATATTCCACTGCCCTTGTTTCCCGTATCACGGTCACTTTAATGTGTCCCGGATAGTCAAGTTCACCCTCAATTTGTTTCCGGATCTCCCGGGCAATCCGTACCGACTCAATATCGTCAACTTCATCCGGTTTTACGATAATACGAATTTCTCTTCCCGCCTGGATAGCAAATGATTTTTCTACTCCAGTGAAGGATTCAGAAATCTCTTCCAGTTTTTCCAAACGTTTAATATAATTTTCGAGTGTCTCGCTTCGGGCGCCTGGACGTGCAGCAGATAGTGCATCGGCTGCCGCCACAAGTACAGCAATGATTGATGTCGGTTCTTCATCACCGTGATGGGAAGCAATGGAATTGATCACCACGTCATGTTCTTTATACTTGATGGCCAGTTCTTTGCCAATTTCCACATGGCTGCCTTCTACTTCATGATCGATTGCTTTACCAATATCATGAAGTAATCCGGCCCGTCTTGCCAGTGTTTCATCTTCTCCTAGCTCAGCGGCTAACAGCCCAGTTAAATATGCCACTTCTGTGGAATGCTTTAACACATTTTGACCATAACTTGTACGGTATTTTAGACGACCAAGTATTTTTACCAAATCCGGATGCAGGCCATGCACCCCGACCTCAAATGTTGTTTCCTCACCAACTTCTCGTATATATTCATCAACTTCGCGTCTGGCTTTGTCCACCATTTCTTCAATTCTGGCTGGATGGATTCTGCCATCCTGTACGAGTTTCTCCAATGCCATACGAGCGGTTTCTCTCCGAATTGGATCGAACCCTGATAAAATAACTGCTTCTGGAGTATCATCGATGATTAAATCGATCCCTGTCAATGTTTCTAACGTACGTATATTTCGGCCTTCACGTCCGATGATACGGCCTTTCATTTCATCATTGGGAAGGTTTACAACAGATACAGTGGTTTCAGCAACGTGGTCTGCAGCACAACGTTGTAACGCAAGGGAAAGAATACTTTTTGCTTTTTTATCAGCTTCTTCTTTCGCACGATTTTCCGCTTCTTTTACCATTAAAGCTGTTTCGTGTGATACCTCTTGTTCAATCCGCTCTAAAATAACCTGCCTTGCCTGGTCGGTAGTGTATCCTGAAATGCGTTCAAGCTCCGTTTGCTGCTCATGAATCATAGCTTCCACTTTGCTTTCCATTTCTTCAATTTGTTGTTGTTTTTCGGTAAGCGATTGTTCCTTCTTCTCTAACAAGAGTTCTCGCTTGTCCAGTGTTTCACTCTTTCTGTCCAGATTTTCTTCTTTTTGTGTCAGACGGTTTTCCTGCTTTTGTATTTCGTTTCTTCTTTCTCTTAACTCATCCTCTGTCTGCTGACGAAGTTTATGATTTTCATCCTTCGCCTCAAGAAGTGCTTCTTTCTTGGCGGCATCCGCATTTCGGTGTGCTTCATCAACGATTTGATTAGCCAGATTTTCCGCACTGGAAATTTTGGCTTCAGCAATCGATTTACGAATCCAATAACCAACAATACCAAAGATTAGGGCAAGCAAAATGGAGATGATAATGTAAGTGATGTCCATAATTTCACCTCCCCTTGCTATAAAGTTGTACTAGAGGATGTTCAAAAATCCTGGTAAAAATAACGCTTCGAGATAGGGGAAACCTCGACTAAGTGCTGACGTCCTGTGGAAAATCGGAATTGCAACAGGGCGCCTGAGACGTTAGCCGGCCTCGACTTTTTTATCCTCTTTTTGAACACGCTCTACTATTCATTATTGTCGGCATGTACCATGTTCAATAAATAAATAACAGAAATTGTATAATATAAGATATAAAATTATACATACTAATTTTAAGCGTCATAACAGCCTATGTCAAGGAAACGTCACAATATATTTGGTATGGTAAAAATGGGGCTGCAAAAAACAAGCCCCTTGCCACTAAAATGGACAAAGGACTTATTTGATCATACCTATATTCCCTCAAGCAAACTTTAGATTGACATTAAACATCCAATGTGCCTTGCTCTTGTTCAGCATCAGCAGATTCTTCATCTATTTCGTCCAAATGATAGTGTTCCCGGATCGCATGATGAATCTCTGCAGCCATATCTTCGTTTTCGTTTAAAAATTGCTTGGCATTTTCTCGTCCCTGACCAAGACGTTCCTCATTATACGAATACCATGCACCACTCTTTTTGACGATATCCAAATCGGAACCAATATCTAGGATTTCACCTTCTTTGGAAATTCCTTCGCCATACATGATATCTACTTCCGCCTGTTTAAACGGTGGTGCCACCTTATTTTTAACTACTTTGATTCTGGCTTTATTACCTACCATATCATTACCTTGCTTCAGCGTTTCGGCACGGCGGACTTCCAATCGTACAGATGAATAAAACTTTAATGCGCGGCCACCGGGAGTTGTCTCCGGATTACCGAACATCACGCCAACTTTTTCGCGTATTTGGTTAATAAAGATTGCTGTTGATTTTGACTTATTAATTGCACCGGATAACTTTCTCAGTGCTTGTGACATAAGCCGTGCCTGCAAACCAACATGGGAATCTCCCATTTCGCCTTCGATTTCAGCTTTCGGAACTAAAGCGGCAACCGAATCTATTACAAGTATGTCTACTGCACCACTTCTTACCAGTGCTTCGGCAATCTCCAGCGCCTGTTCACCAGTGTCTGGCTGGGATAGCAGCAGCTCATCAATGTCAACGCCTAAGGCACGGGCATAGGTAGGATCGAGTGCATGTTCCGCGTCTATAAACGCTGCTTGTCCGCCTTTTTTCTGTGCCTCAGCGATTGCATGAAGTGCTACAGTTGTCTTCCCTGATGATTCCGGCCCGTAAATTTCGACTACCCGTCCACGTGGGTAACCGCCAATCCCTAATGCTACGTCCAATGCAAGTGAACCGCTTGGAATGGTTTCAATCTTTCGTATCGGTTCTTCACCCAGCTTCATAATCGAGCCTTTTCCAAATTGCTTTTCGATTTGACGTAATGCCATATCTAAAGCTTGTTTTCTATCGCTCAATGGTCGTACCTCCCCTTAAAATCAACTATATCTATCATAACTTGTTTTTCGGGTTTTGCCAACAAAAAAGTCGAATAAACGTTCTTGTGTTTTATCCGACTTTTTTGCACGAAAAACATATTTTAATGTAACAGTTGGCTTAAAAATAAGATTTTCACCCTATCTAATGCCTTCATTTTACTATTTTAGATAGTGAAAAAGAAGTTCATAGCCTTTGATAACTGATTTTTTTCTTACTGCTTGACGATTACCAGCAAAAGTGTATTTTTTTACCTGTCGATATCCATCACGGTTAATCAATGCAATATAAACGGTACCAGCCTCTTTCCCTTCAATTGTATCGGGTCCGGCAACCCCGGTGAAACTGATACCAACCGTTGCATCCAATTGATTGCTGGCATTCAAAGCCATTTCCAAGGCACATTCCTCACTGACTGTCCCTTTTTCCTGAATGGTATGATGAGAAACGTGCAATACTTTTTCTTTCACTTGCGTATCATAACAGACGATACCACCGGCAAAAGCGGCAGATGCCCCTTCTACTGCAACAAGCTGGTCAGAAAATTTGCCGCCAGTCAAGCTTTCGGCTGCTGCCAGTGTCCATCCTTTTTGCTTAAGCCGTTGAAACACATTACCTTCCAATGTGTCGTCATCCACACCATAACAATACGTACCAACTTTTTGCATGATCTGTTTTTTGGTTTCTTCGATTAAACGTGCTGCCGATTTAGTTGTGTCTGCTTTAGCTGTAATCCTTATGGAAACACCGGGGTCTTGGGCTAACGGCGCAATGGTTGGATTTGTCTGCTGTTCAATAATTGTTTTTAGCTCATGCTCCAACTGAGATTCACCAATCCCGATAAACCGCAGCATAATGGATTGAATAACCGTACGTTCTCCTGTCTGCTTTAAAATAGCCGGGAGCACATGATCCGTTATCATAGGTTTCATTTCCCTTGGGACACCTGGTGTGAATACCCACATCTTGCCTTCATGGGAAACGATCATTCCTGGTGCCATCCCGACACGATTTGGAATCACTTCCGCTCCGGCAAAAACGCGTGCCTGTTTTGTATTATTCGGTGTCATACTGCTATGTTGTTTTTGAAAAAAAGCGGTAATCTTATCCATTGATGGTTTATGTTCCACCATTTCCAAATGTGTCAGGCTTTGAAATGCTTCTCTTGTTAAATCATCATCTGTTGGCCCCAAACCGCCCGTCACAATGATGACATCCGAGCGGCTTTGTGCCTGGGCAAATTGCGCCCGTACACGGTCAAGATTATCACCAACAACCGAATGATGATAAATATCCATTCCCGCCAGTGCCAACTGCTGGGAAATCCATTGTGCATTTGTATTGGCAATCTGACCAAGTAATAATTCTGTTCCAACTGCAATAATTTCTGATTTGATCTGTTTACTCATTTCGAATCCCTCATTACATTCCAATTTTTAGCAAAATAATCATATCCTGAAAGAATCGTAAAGAATAATGCTACATATAACATCACCATATCAAATGGGAAGTTGACAAATGCAAATGGGAAATTATGCAGGAGCAATAGAATAATGGCCACAAGTTGGGTAACTGTTTTTAATTTACCAAGCTTACTTGCCGCAAGCACAATCCCTTCGCCTGCTGCCACCAGTCGTAATCCCGTTACCGCAAACTCCCTGCTGATAATAATAATGACCACCCATGCAGGGGCAAGATCCATTTCCACCAATAAAATAAGTGCTGCCGATACCAACAATTTATCCGCTAATGGATCAAGAAACTTTCCTAAATTAGTAACCAAATGATGCTTCCTTGCATAATTTCCATCAATCCAGTCAGTTGTCGATGCAACAATAAATAACAATGCCGCAACAAAATCCACAACCGGTAAAACCGTCTCACCCATTTGCCATTCACCCCAATGGAATGGGACACTAAGCAAGATGATAAAAATCGGAATCAGACAAATCCGGGAAAGGGTAATTCGATTGGGTATATTCATGATTATGTTCGCCTCCTATGTATGAATCGACCGTTGCTTGTAAAGACCCTTCCGCTTTGATTGAAGGGAAGGGTTAACAAATCACGGGATGGATGCGGTCTTTAGTTCGATACGTATCATAGACCGCATCTCCAATTATTCCGAATCCGGGTTTAAATCAATCCATATTTTTTGATGGACATATTGCTCCGGATCAACCGGATATTCCAATTCTGTGCCATTTACAGTAATTGTAAGCGCAGGCGCATTGCCAACATTCAAGTGGATCCGGCCATCATCTGAGACATCAAATTCCTGTGGTGAATTGTCCGCTGACAGTTCTTGTTCAAAATATGATTCCCCATCACTATTTTGCACACCCAAATAGGTCGCCTCATCCGCTTTCAACTGTATTTTGACTTTGTCGTCCGCGTTTTCCAGTTTCATAGTCGATTCAGGGCTTGCACCTGTCCCTTTTTCCACTACGGTCAGCTTCGGCTCATCAGTATCGCTTTTTTCCTTCTTGTCGGCATTATCTTGATCTTCATCGGAATCATCGTCCGCATCATCTGTTTCTTTGTTTCCCTCGTCATTGTCATCGGAATTGAAGGTTATTTCATTATCGTCCGGACTATCAACTGGTTCACCGCTGCCCCCTGCAGTTGCTTCTTTATAAAAATACCAGGCTGCAAACACAATACCTACGACTAATACAATAACAATAATCGTTGGTAAAAAGGATAAAAATGTTGGACTTTTTGTTGCTGCGTTTTCTCTTCTTGAACGTTGAATCCGCGTATACTGTACGTTGTCATCTTCCTCCGTTTGCGGAATCTCCTCTTGAAATTCATCTAATAGTTCATTGGGATCCAACCCCACAGCGGCAGCATATTCTTTGATAAATGCCCGTGCATAAAATTTACCTGGAAGTATATCAAATTTCCCTTCCTCAATGGCCGTTAAATACCGCTTTTGGATCTTCGTTGTTTCTTGTATACTTTCCAATGATAAATTCTTCCCGATTCTCGCCTCTCTTAATCTTTCGCCTATTTCCATACATAACACCATCCATTTTAAAAATCAAACATAGAAAAACCATTCCCCTGACCAAATTGCTTATTTTCCACCGGGTCATATGTAATTTCCTCATCATGATTGCTGCGCAGTTCAATGATGTAATCAAAATCATCAAGTTCATATTCAGTCGATTGAATAAAAATATCTGGATGTTCCACAACCTTGACAGCGGGGATCCGCATAATTTCCCGGATTAATTGCCAGTGTTTTTCATTGGCTCTTCTCGTTGAAACAATACCATCAATAATATATAAATGATCACTGCCATATTCATCTTGGATTAATTGATTCCGGATGGTTTGCTTAAGTAATGTACTTGAAACAAATAACCAGCGTTTATTCGCACAAACGCTTGCCGCAACTACTGACTCAGTCTTTCCAACACGTGGCATTCCCCGGATTCCAATTAATTTATGGCCTTCTTTTTTATATAATTCAGCCATAAAATCGACCAATAAGCCTAATTCATTTCGAACAAATCGAAATGTTTTACGGTCATCGATATCACTGTGAATATATCGGCCATGTCTTACCGCCAACTTATCACGTAACTTAGGTTTCCTCAATTTCGTTAAATTTATGGTATCCATTGTTTGTAAAATTGTTTTTAAACGGGTTATTTCTTCATCACTTTCTGATAGAAGCAGCATTCCGCGCCGGGAATTTTCCACACCATTTATCGAGACAATGTTAATCGATAGCATTCCCAATAAAGAGGAGATGTCTCCCAATAATCCAGGGCGGTTGTCTTGAATTTCATACTCAAAATACCATTCTTTTTTTTCCATAGTCTGCTCCTTTGTTACAAAACTGTAAAGCACATTCTACTCTATAATAAATGATTTTTCGCCATCTGAAAAGCAAATTATATAAGATTCATAGATAATTTAGAGGGTTGCTCTTTCCCAGTTGGCTAACGTTGACTCACCTGTATCCTGCAGACGGAAAAAAGAAGCTGAATGACTATTCCTCCAGCTTCTTTTCATGAAACATTTAATGTGAATTTCCTTGTTGTTCAACAAGCTTAACCATTGAGCTGGCAATCGCATGTTGCTCATCTTCGGAAGCGGCGTTCCATAATTCATGTAATACTGCTTCTTCATCATTTTTAGCATCTACGTGATCCGCAAGATAGTCGCCTACTTCATACGCTAAATTATCAATGGTTTCCTGACTCATGCCATTTTGTTTGGCCTGTTGCAAACGATTCGCTAAAAAGTCTTTCCAATTGTCGAAGTTGTTTAAAACGGACATTGGTCCAGCCCTCCTTTTTTTCATATTTAGTATTTAGCATCATCTTTAGTCTATACATGAAAAAAATAAAGAAATGCTGAAAAGCTTACCACCCGCCATTTACTTCGATAATTTCTCCCTGAATATAGGCTGACTTCTCATCAAGCAAAAAACGGACAACATTGGCGATCTCCTCGGGTTTACCTGCCCGGTTAATGGGGATTTGTTCCACAACAGCTTCTTTTTCTTGTTCGGTCAGGGAATTATTCATTTTGGTATCAATAAATCCCGGACTAACAGCATTGACCGAAACACCACTGATGGCAACTTCTTTGGCTAATGCTTTTACAAAACTGTTTTGGGCACCCTTAACTGATGAATACATTACCTCATTACTTGCTCCTGTGCGCCCCCAAATAGACGTAATAAAAATGATCGATCCTGCATGTCTGGCAATCATTTTTGGTAATATGGATTTCGTTATCAGCCATGGTGCCTTTACATGCAAATGCAGCATGTCATCCATCTCAGCAGAACTTGCTTGCTGGAACAATCCATAATAAGCGGTACCACTGGCAAAAATAAGTGCATCAACCGGAAACACCAAATGATCCAAAAGTGTTGTTAGTCCATCAGTGGTGGTAAGATCCGCCTGTACCTCCAGCAATATCTTTTCTGGCAAGACATGATTCCGTAAATGTTCGATTGCCTGTTTATTCTGATTGTAATGGAGCATTAGCTGGCAGCCATCGTCGGCAAGGGTTGTTGCAATCGCCCTCCCGATGGCACCACTCGCTCCGATAATGAGCACATTTTTTTCCATAATAGTTTCCTATGCTCCTGCAATGTTGCATACGGTTAACTGTTCTTGATGAATCCAATTTTGAATAAACTGGTTAACCTCATCCAATGTAAACGATTGGATCGTTGGAATGAGGTCAAATAAATCAGCTCCGACTGTATGGTAATGGATAAATTTATTGGCAACATACTCTAACGAATTCATGCCACGCAATAATTGACCAATTTTTTTCTTTTTCATTCGAGTGAATTCTTCCTCTGTTAAATTCATGTCATTGGTGCTGATTAACAGCTGTTTCACTGTTTCGGCAAATCGTTTTGGATCGTGTGTATTACTGCCAATCAAAGAATAACCAAAATTTTTCTCCAGGCTGGTTTCATAAAAGAAGCTGGAATCGATCAACTTTTCTTCATACAGCTTTTGATAAAATGGGCCGCCTGTTGAAAAGAAATGATCCAAAATCATGCCTTGCAACAGATCTTTTTTTAAAAATGCATCGCCGTTTAATTCGGTTGCGGATTCTTTTATACCAATGGTGCATTTGGGGACGGAAACTGGCATGGTTATGGTATGTTCAGCTGTTGCGACTTCCCGGGGTTCTGCTGGATAATTACGCTCGATTTCATCCATTTTTTGAAAATCCTTTTGTGCCTGATTTTGTTTAATTAATTGCATCATTTTCTCTGGATCAAAATTACCCGCGATAAACAGAGTCATATTCTCAGGATGATAAAATGTGTTATAACATGTATACAAATCATCTTTGGTAATCGCACTAATGGACTCGACTGTACCGGCAATATCGATTTTCACGGCATGTTTTTGAAACATCCCTTTTATTGCACCCATAAATGCCTGCCAATCCGGCTGATCATCATACATTTTAATTTCCTGACCAATAATCCCCTTTTCTTTCTCCACCGACTGTTCGGAAAAATAAGGATCCTGCACAAAATTAAGCAATGTCTCTACATTTGTTTCCACATTTGTAGTAGCGGTAAACAAATACGCCGTTTTCGTAAATGATGTATAGGCATTGGCTGAAGCCCCTTGTTTACCAAAATCAGCAAACACGTCACGATCTTTTTTTTCAAACATTTTATGTTCCAGAAAATGCGCAACCCCTTCTGGAACTGTGATTTCTTCATCTTGCTGAATCGGGACAAAGGTCTGATCAATTGACCCATAGTTGGTTGAAAAAATGGCATATGTTTTGGCCATCTCCGGCTTTGGTAACAAAAATACGGTTAACCCGTTATCAAGTTTTTCTGAATATAAGGTTTCCTTAATATCTTGATAGGTTTGTTTATTCATCGGACTTCCCCCCATTTGTGGTTAATAAGTAAACCGTATCCAATTCAATTTTTTGGGCAACCCGAATAATCTCATCCTTGGTAACCTGCTTAATTCCCTCAATAAGCTGATCAGGTGATAATTCACGCTTACCTGCCACTTGTTGATAGAGCAGCTCAATAATTCCTTGTTGATTATCCATTGTTTCCAGTAATTGGTTCACGATTAATCCTTTGGTTTCTTCGATTTGCTCCTCGGTAAAGTCCCCTTGTTTCATCGCCTGCATTTGCAGTTCAATGATTTCTCTTGCCTGTTCATAATCACCAGGTGCAATCCCGCTAAACACAAACAACAGACCCTTGTGACTTTCAATCCGTGATGATGCATAATAAGCTAAACTGTGTTTCTCCCGTACATTCAGAAATAACTTGGAGTTAGGAAAACCGCCAAACATTCCGTTAAATACCTGAAGTGCAAAATAATCATTGTCACGGTAGGTAATATTCGTCCGGTAACCCAAGTGTAATTTAGCTTGCTGAACATCCTGCTTTTCAACAACCGTACGTGGGTTGCCATGTTCCTTGGCGACATCTGCTGCATCAATGTCATTTCCACGCTGTGCACTCGTAGTGTTACGCTCCATGTATTGCGTCAATTTATCTTTGATAAGCTCGCTATCCACGTCACCTGATACATAAATATCCAGCTGATCATCGGTTAACATCTCCTGATAGTACTGATACAGATTATCAGGGGTGATATTATTGAGATCCTCTTCATATCCGTGTACATGCAAACGATAGATTTCATCTGCACACATTTCATCCACTAACCTCATATTGGCATAACTCATTTTGTCATCAATAAGCGCGTGGATTCTTTGCAGCAATGTTTCCTTCTCCCGGTCGACAATGGATTTATCAAACGACCCATTTGCAGTATGGGGATGAAAAATCACTTCATTTAATAAATCAAGTGCATCTTCCATAACAGCAGACTCACCAGATATAAATTTATCGTTAGCAACCTCCAGCCGGACACTGAGAATATGCTGATTTCCCTTTTTCATACTGTCAATTGATAAAACCGCTCCATATAGTTGATCCAGCTGCTCCTGCAATTTACTTCTTGTTGGATATGTTTTTGTACCTTGTTTTAGGACAAATGGCATGAGCGCACGTTTGGTAATGGTTTGTTTGTTTAAAGGAGCTTTAAATTTCGCCGCAAATGCGATTGTTTTGTATTTTTGATTGGGAATCACATGCAAATGAAATCCATTTTCCCAAAAGACTTGTTCCTTTAATTTATTCATTGATTAACCTCCCATTTATGTACTATCTTATTTATTATCTACATATAGGTTATGCTGTTCTCTTAATTATTATAGGCTATTTATGCCAAAAAACAAAAAACCAACCCATTTGAATTATAAAAAAGCAATATTACTGCAAAAAGTAATATTGCCTTTCCCAAGTTTTTATGAGGATCTTTCCTCGGCGTTTTGCGACACAAGTACCTTTCTCGGTTTGCTTCCTTCATAAGGACCAACAATCCCCCGATCTTCCATTGCATCAATGAGTCTTGCCGCCCGAGTATAACCAATCCTGAAACGCCGCTGCAACATCGATACACTGGCACTCTGCATTTCAGTAATCAGTTGGACCGCGTCATCATACAAGTCATCATCAACTTCAGAAGAAACTTCCGGGTTATCTTCCGGTATCATTTCTTCTTGGTAGGTGGCTTTTTGTTGATCGATACAATGATCCACAACGCGCTCGACTTCCTCGTCGGAAAGAAAAGCCCCCTGCACCCTGGTCGGTTTTGATGCACCGACAGGAACGTACAGCATGTCCCCCCGTCCAAGCAGTTTTTCTGCACCGCCGGTATCCAGAATGGTTCTTGAATCTGTTGCCGAGGAAACACTAAAAGCAATTCGGGATGGAATATTTGCTTTGATCACTCCGGTAATGACATCAACAGACGGCCTTTGCGTAGCGATAATCAAATGAATTCCTGCCGCTCTGGCCATCTGGGCAAGCCGTGTAATAGAATCCTCTACATCATTTGATGCAACCATCATCAGATCGGCCAATTCGTCAACTAAAACAACTATATACGGCAGACTCGGTTGTTGGTCTTCTTCGGCATTAGTTTGATTATATTTATGGATGAACTCGTTATACCCTTCAATATTTCGGGTACCTGTCTCCGAAAATAAATCATACCGCCGTTCCATTTCAGCGACTACTTTTTTCAATGCTTGTGATGCTTTTTTCGGATCGGTCACAACCGGTGCTAATAAGTGTGGTATGCCATTATAGACATTTAATTCCACCTTTTTCGGATCAATCATCATCATTTTAACCTCATGTGGTTTGGCTCGCATTAAAATGGTCGTAATGATCCCGTTCACACAGACACTTTTCCCGCTGCCTGTTGCCCCGGCAATTAACAAATGGGGCATCTTGTTTAATTCCCCAACGACCGCATCACCAGATATATCTCGTCCTAATGCAAATAACAGTTTACTTGACTGCTTCATGGTTGTATCCAAAACCTCACGTAATGACACCATGGCGACCTCCTGATTTGGCACTTCAATTCCTACAGCTGATTTTCCGGGAATTGGTGCTTCAATACGGATATCCTTTGCAGCCAAGGCAAGGGCCAAATCGTCGTGCAAACCAACTATTTTACTAACCTTAACTCCCGCTTCCGGCGATATTTCATATTTGGTTACCGCCGGGCCTACATTTACTTTCGTGATACGGGCCTTGACCCCGAAACTTTGAAAAGTACGTTCCAGTTTTCGTACGGTTGCCTGAATCTGTGATTTTTCCTGTTGCTGTGAATTGTGTGCTGGTTCGGCCAATAAGTTAGGAGATGGTAAGATATATTCATAGTTTTCCACCTCGGTCATTGGCATTGCAGAGAGATCAATATCATCAGCAGAGGATTTGCTGTCCGTTGGTGCAGGTTCGGATATTTGCTCGTGCTGTTCACTCGCTGGATTTGCCGATGGAGTTGCTTCAAATGAATATTGCACATCCGGGAAATCCTGAATAACCGGTTCCTCATTTTTTATCGTGTCTTTATCGGCATCCACTTCATCAAGAATTCGCTGTTCTTCTTTTGCAGCCTGTTTCTGTTCGCGATGATTTCCCCAGCGTTCTTTCAGTTTTTTCCAGCTTGATCCAAGCTTTTTGCTTTGCTTGGAAAAAAAATCGCCCATAGAAAACTCTGTCATAAAAATAATCCCGATCAATATGGAAAATACCGCCACAATCTTGGCTCCAACCGCAGAAAACAGGTAGTAACAAAAGGCTAATAGAATCGCACCAATCATTCCGCCACCTGTTTGTGCTGCAGTTCCCTCTCCATTTGCATAGTGAAAGAAATTGTCCCATGTTGCTTTAAGAATGGATGTATCCCCAATCAGTAATAACATCCGTTCAAACGTTTGAATGTGGGTCAACAGCAATCCACCCGCCAGAATAATATAAAATCCGATCATTTTTTTGTGGGTGAAATCCGGATATTTTCGCTTCACTAGTAAAAATATCCCAATGATTAATAGAACAATAGAAGCAATAAAATACCAGATTCCAAAGAAAAAACGGAATATATTTTCCAGGAAACCAGGTATTGCTCCATCACTAATCGAAGCAGCACCGCTTCCAAAGATCGCAATAAAAATAAACAATAACCCGAGCAATTCGAATTTCACTTGCTTTTTCAGCTGTTTTTTTCGTTTTTTTCGTTTCTTAGCCATTCATTTTCGCCTCCATTCGCCCAATGTTTAATGGAGAAACCCCTGCCATGAAAGCGACAAGGGTTAGCTGTCATTTATCAACAATTATAGCATAAATGGATGAAAGATATTACCAGTTTAGCGTAAAATAGTGCCAGGGGTTAATGTTCCGTCCAAAAAATCCTGTGGGTCGGAGGATATCAGCTGTAATAGCTGATAAGATCCATCATCTTGTTGTTCAACATAAAGTGCCCGCCCCTTATAGGAAACACACTGACGTTTTGCGTAATGTTTCTCAGAGCTAGGGAAGATATCCAATTCTGAAAGTGGTGTATATAGCATTATTGAATCACCTGCTCATCTTCATTTTTATTCTCTTTGATTAACTCATTTAATTTTCCCATGGCTTCCTTCACACCACCAACTCCATCAATTAATCCGTATTCTACAGCGTCAGTCCCAACAACATTTGTGCCGATATCGCGTGTCAGATTTCCTTTTGCAAACATTAGCTCTTTAAACTTTTCCTCTTTAATATTAGAATGATTAACAACAAAATTGATCACACGCTCCTGCATTTTTTCCATATATTCAAACGTTTGCGGAACACCAATCACCATTCCATTTAGACGGATTGGATGGATTGTCATGGTCGCTGTTGGAACAATAAACGAATAGGTGGTGGCTACAGAAATCGGTACTCCGATCGAATGTCCTCCACCGAGCACAACAGAAATAGTCGGTTTGGAAAGCGAAGCAATCATTTCGGATAAGGCCAGTCCCGCTTCAACATCCCCGCCAACAGTGTTTAACAGGACAACTAGTCCTTCAATTTTAGGATTTTGTTCAATAGCAATCAATTGTGGCAGTAAATGCTCATATTTGGTTGTCTTATTCTGCGGCGGCAACTGAACATGCCCTTCAACTTGGCCAATAATAGACAGCACATGGATATTGGAATCCGGTGCTTGTGGCAGATTAGATTGCCCAAGATGTTGAATTTTTTCAACTAACTCCGAACTTTTATTTTGGTCTTCCTGTGGCTGTTGTTCATTATTTGAATCATTTTGGTTCATTTCCGAGCACTCCTTTCTTTACATCACACTATACATAGTATGAACAAAAGGAGGAAGAACCATGCAATAAGAAAAGGTAAACCGGATGTGACCGATTTACCTGTCAATGTATTGTTTTAATTGTTGTTGTTCTGTTTCAGAAAGCGGTACGAGTGGTAACCGTACCGATCCTGTGTCAATCCCTTTCATTTGCAAAGCTGCCTTAACGGGTGCCGGTGACGGTGCTTTAAACAGGGCATTCATAACCGGCAACATCCGACGGTGAATGGATGCTGCTTTTTTCACTTCGCCATGTTGAAATGCTTGAATCATTTCGTTTAAATCATTACCAATAATATGAGATGCCACTGATATCACACCGGTTGCACCAATAGCAAGCATTGGCAGGGTTACACCATCCTCACCGGAATAAACAGTAAAATCATCGTCTGTTTGTTCAATAATTTCCGCGATTTGATCCAAGTCACCGCTTGCCGCTTTTACAGAAACAATATTATCCAGTTTACTCAGTTTAATAATCGTTTCCGCACTAATCGTTACGACTGAACGACCTGGTATATCGTAAAGGATAATCGGTAAGGATGTAACACTCGCAACTGCTTTAAAATGTTCATACATACCAGTTTGATTCGGTTTGTTATAGTATGGAGCGACAAGCATAATCCCATCCACACCACAGTTTTCTGCTTTTTTTGTTAAAGCTATGGAGCTTTGCGTATTATTACTCCCCGTTCCCGCTATCACTGGTACACGTTTATTAACAACTTGAACAACATGGGTAAACAAATTGACTTTTTCATCCTCGGTTAATGTTGGAGATTCCCCTGTTGTGCCAGCTACGACCAAACCTTGTGTTCCATGATTCAACAAATATTCAATTAAAACTGTTGTCTGTTCATAATCAATATTTCCCTCTGCATTGAACGGTGTTACCATTGCGGTCAAAACACTGCCAAAGTTCATGATCTTACTTCCTTTCTTTCCCTGATCTGCATATCATACCGTTTCCTTCGTCCGGCTTAATTCAAATGCATCGTGTAAAGCGTTGACGGCGGTGACTAAGTCTTTCTCATGAATAAGTACCCAGATAGTCGTATGACTGTCTGCTGATTGCAAAATTTGCACATTCCGATTGGTTAATGCCTGCACAATTTTTGATGCCACACCAGGAACGCCGGTCATTCCCGCACCAACAGCCGAAACCTTTGCACAATTCTCCGTTATTTCCGGTTGAAAACCAAGCGTCTGCAACACACGAACAGCTTTCTTCGTAAATGCCTCTGGAACAGTATACAATACACCATTTGGCGATATATTAATAAAGTCAACGGAAATACCTGATTCAGCCATCGCTTTAAAAACTTCGGAATGAAGGCGTATTGCCTCTTCTTTTGTTTGTACCCTGATCTGGGTTATCCTGTCCATATGGGCTATTCCGGTAATCAGCCGGTCAGGAATGTCACTTCCTAATTCCTGGATTCTTGATGTCGTCACCAATGTACCCTGGCCATTGGAATAGGTAGATCTGACCCGCATTGGAATTTTTGCCTGCATCGCAATTTCTACCGCACGGGGATGAACAACCTTTGCTCCCTGATAGGCTAAATTGCAAATTTCCGTATAAGTGACAACATCTAATGGACGTGCACCCTTAACAACACGAGGATCTGCGGTCATAATACCATTAACATCGGTAAAAATTTGTATTTCATCCGCTTGGAGTGCTGCACCTAATGCCGCTGCACTGGTATCACTACCACCTCTGCCAATTGTAGTGACTTCCCCGGTTTCCGTTTGTCCTTGAAATCCTGCGATAACCACGACATCATTCTGCTCGAACTCTTCCAGGATACGTTTGGGGTTGACTTTTTTAATCTTGGCTTGGGTAAAGTCATTGTTTGTAACAAAGCCAGCCTGTGCACCAGTCAAGGCCGTGGCAGAAATATGATGACGCTGCAACTCATTCGATAAAACCACCGACGCAATTGTTTCCCCGCATGACATTAATAAATCCAACTCCTGGGCAGAATTATGATTAGCCGGGAACCCGACAAGATCCAGGAGTGTATCTGTTGCATATGGATCCGGTTTCCTCCCTAATGCAGATACAACAACAACTAGTTTATAATCATTTATTAGTGCTTCTTTAATATGTCGGATAACATAGTTTCTATTTTCTTTTGTTTGAACAGATGTGCCGCCAAACTTTTGAACTAATATCTGCAATTATTACACCTCTTACATAAGATCAAATTAATTACTTTCCAATTAAGTTATGCTGAATCAAACATTTAGCAATTTGTACAGTATTCCATGCAGCGCCTTTTAGTAAATTGTCGGAAACAACCCATAAATGAAAGCCATTCGGTGTGTCCAAGTCTTTTCTGACCCGGCCGACAAACACATCTTCTTTATCAGAAGCACTTAGCGGAGTTGGGTAAGTTTGTGTATTTGGATCGTCCTCCAGTATGACACCATCAGCTTGATCCAATGCCTTCCACAGGTCAGCCACTTCTACACCGTCCTGTTCCACTTCAACGTATACACTCTCGGCATGGGATGTGAAAAACGGGAGGCGTACACACGTTGCTGCAACAGGTAATTCAGGTGTATGCATGATTTTTTTGGTTTCGTTAATCATTTTCATTTCTTCAAATGTATAGCCATTCTCTTGGAACACATCAATTTGTGGTAAGGCATTAAAAGCAATTGGATAATGTTTTTGTTCACTTTTTACCGGCAAAATTTCCGCCGTCATTTCCTTGTTTTCGATAAATTGTTTCGTTTGCTGCTCCAATTCATCGCATGCTTTTGTACCAGACCCGGAAACTGCCTGATAGGTGGAAACAATCACCCGACGAAGACCGAATGCCTCCTGAATCGGTTTTAAGGCTGCAACCATTTGGATGGTCGAACAATTTGGGTTGGCAATGATGCCTTGATGTTGTTGCAAGTCTGCTTCATTAACTTCCGGAACAACAAGCGGAACATCTTCTGCCATGCGAAATGCACTCGTGTTATCTATCACAACTGCACCGTGCTTCACTGCCTCTGGTGCAAGTTTTTTTGAAACAGATCCACCAGCCGAAAACAAAGCAATATCAACACCAGCGAAACTATCCGGAGTTGCTTCCTCTACAGTTACTTCCTGATCATGAAATAACACTTTCTTACCAGCTGATCTTGACGATGATAATAGCTTTAATTGTTCTACCGGAAAGTTTTTATCTTCCAGCAACTTTACTATTTTTTGACCAACGGCTCCTGTTGCTCCTACCACTGCTACATTATAAACTGTTTTCTTAGCCATTTAAAGTTCTCCCTTCATTTCTTTAAAGCTAGAGGATGTTCAAAAAGTCCGGTAAAATGACCTCAGATAGGGGATCTTCTGCTAAAGTTGCCCACGTCCTGTGGGCGACTTTAGCAGAAGTCAGTACCTCCTGTATAACCTCTATTATTGTTATTTATTTTAACACACTTTAACCCTCATAAGGTATAATTACCGGTTGAATCTGCTGATAATCGAGTGCTTTTTCGATGGTAGCGGATAAATAATCCATATTTGCAACAAGAGAATTTGGTTTTTTGTAGGGGTCATCCTGGCCATATGGAATGAAATAAATAAATTTGCTTGCCATCAGCCGCATTAAATTGACGCCATTCAATCCAAGTGCATCATTTGTGGAAATACCCAATACGACCGGCGATTGGTTTCGCATCGTTGCTTTTGCGGCCATTAAAACGGGAGAATCTGTCAGTCCATTGGCGAGCTTACTTAACGAATTGCCTGTTAGCGGTGCAATCACCATACAATCCAGTGGTTCTTTTGGGCCAAGCGGCTCCGCTTCCGGCATTGTTGTAATTACTTGTTTACCGGTGATTGACTCAATCCTGTCTATATGATCAGCTGCCTTGCCGAATTTTGTGTCGGTTGTTCTTACAGTATATGTCACAATTGGAATAACGTCGGCCTTTTCTTCCATTAGTTTTTCCAATTGGGGGAATACCTTTTCATACGTACAATGTGAGGCGGTGATGCCGAATCCGATTCGCTTTCCTTCCAGTGTCATTTTATGCTTGCTCCTTTCTTTCTTGTAAAAATTGTTTAATTACATCTGCCAGAATTTTTCCCGATGTTTTCGGTGCAACAATTCCAGGCAAACTGCGAGCCAATATTGCTTTAATTCCACGTTTTTCCGCGTAATCAAAGTCGGTTCCACCGGGCTTGGAAGCCAAATCATAGATTAGCGCGTGGGACGGTAATTGTTGAATGGATTCCTTTTTAATAACAAACGCTGGAATGGTATTAATGAGTAAATCACAGTCTTCTGTATGATAGGCAAGTTCATCCAAAGGGATTGCCGTCAGCCCCATTTCGGTTATCCGGGCGAGGTCTTTAATACTGCGGGCACAAACAGAAACTTTTGCCCCCAATGCAGAAAATTTATTTGCTACAGTACTGCCGACCCGGCCAAAACCAACAACAATGACCCGCGATGAATGAATCGTATAATCAGTATGTTCAATGGCCATCATTATCGTGCCTTCTGCGGTTGGAATTGAATTATAAATAGCTACATCATCACGATCAAACAAGGCTACCAAATTCAGTTCATTTGCCATTTTCGTCAAATAATCATTGGTGATCCCGGTGAAAACGAGCGTGTTTGGTCGTAACTGTGCAAACCAATCTCTTGATAGTGTGATTTGCTGATCGGAAAACACAGTTTCTATCTCACCTTCAGGATTAGTACCCGTAATTGGTAAAATTACCACATCCAAATTTTTTGGTTCCAATTCGTTAAAATCCACTTGCTTTAAGCCGGTGAATCCTTGTTCCAGTTTGTCAAAACCCACCAAAGAAATGGTTGTATCGGGCAATTGCTGTAATTGACGTATCAACTCCAAATACCTGCCATCTCCACCCAATACGGCTATGAATTGATCCATGTAAGTTCTACACCCCTCATCATATAAATACACGCTATTTAATACTTCCTTTTACAGCTTATGTAGGTAATGTATCTTAGTGATAAGTGTTTCGTGTAAAACACAAAAAAGCCAGCACTATTTTAATAATAATGCTGGCTTTTTATATCACTTTGATTTCCCGACGTTATTTTCAAGTAAATGGATTGACTTCTTGTTGTTGTCTTCCAAGTAAGGTGCGCTCTTTCCTGAAACTTTCACCGGCTCACTTTATTCATTCCATTCAATCATAATCATATCTTCGCCAATTTTTTTGATGGATTTCCAGTGGATTTTTGTTTCTGCTCCTTCTTTTTTTAAACCAAACCATTTGTAATTCGGAATAATAAATGCTTCAATTTGACCTGTGTGTTCATTAATTTCCAAATCGGTTTGACCAAGAACACCAAGTCTTGACCCTTGGCTGATGTTAACGATCTCTTTGCTGCTTATATCCTTATAACGCATCACACCACCTCCGTATTGTCATCCTATGCCTTAGATAACCGGATATGCTAACTGATGTTCATAAACGTATAACGTAAGAAAACAATACGAAAGTGACCTACATGATCTTGGGTGCGATAAGTGCCTTGGAAGTTGATTGTTTAAAAACCCGATCAATAACGGTTTTTATAGAGTCATGATTGACAGCATCAATTTCCCGAATCATTTCATCCAGTGAACGGTGACGATGCAATAATAACTCATTTCTTCCATTACGACTCATACGGCTATTCGTACTTTCCAAACCAAGTACCAGATTACCCTTTAATTGTTCCTTGCTATTTGTTAATTCTTTATCCGTCAGCCCGCCTGTAACCAATGTATCGATTGTTTTTTGCATTGTATCCTGCAACTGTGGCAGCTGTTCCTTTCCGGTGCCAGCATAGATTGTTAATAAGCCATTATCCAGAAAAGAAGAATGGTACGAAAACACAGCATAGGCCAATCCTTGCTGTTCGCGAACATCCTGAAACAGACGTGAACTCATGCTGCCGCCAAGAACATTGTTCATAATAATTAAACTGTACATATGTTCATCATCGATCGCTAATCCATCGAAACCCAAGCATAAATGCGCTTGTTCCGTATCCTTGTTCCGTTCAATACTATCGGCAATAAAGACTGGTTTCTCTATCGTTTCCCGTTTATTTGCAGACCCGTATGTACCAAAATAATGATCCACTTTGTTGACAAAAGCTTGATCCACATTCCCGGCAACCGAGACAACAACATTATCTGGTGTATACTGTTCCTGTATATAATCCCGCAGTGTTTCCGGGGTAAATGATGCTAGATGTTCTTGCGTTCCCAGGATAGGATAACCCAATGGATGGTTTCCGTATGAAGCGCGCGCCAATAAATCATGGACAATATCATCTGGTGTATCCTCGTACATTTTTATTTCTTCCAGCACTACCTTTTTCTCACGTTCCATTTCTTCTTTATCGAAAGAAGAGTTAAAGAACATATCAGCTAAAATGTCTAGTGCCAATTCTTTATGTGTATCCAATACCTTTGCATAAAAACAGGTATACTCTTTGGACGTAAAGGCATTAACCTGTCCGCCAATTGCATCAAATGCTTCGGCAATATCTTTAGCCGAACGCTCCCTGGTACCTTTAAAAAACATATGCTCTAAAAAGTGGGAAATCCCGTTATTTTGTTCATTTTCATTGCGGGATCCGGTTAACACCCAAATCCCGATTGTTACGGAACGGACGGCGGGAACCTGTTCCATAACAACCCTTAATCCATTCTTGCATGTATGTTTATCAATCAAGTTTTAATCCTCCTATGTTCCCTGTTCAAATCCAACGTTTAGCGACTGATGCGTTTTATCGTTCCTCACTTAATAATGTATCAACAGTGCCAAGTTTATATCCCTTATCTTTGATAACAGTTATCAACGAGTCGAGTCCCTGGGCTGTCGGTGAGGTTGGATGCATGAGTACCATTGCACCAGGATGAATCTTGCTACTCACCCTATTCACCATAACAGAAACAGTCGGATTCTGCCAATCAATTGTATCCACTGTCCATAGGATTGTTTCCATGTCCATTTCATCAGCAACATCTACCACCTGATCATTAAAACTTCCGCTGGGTGGTGCAAAAAGTGTTGGCGCTTTACCTGTAATGGCTTTAATAATATCATTGGTCTTTTGAATTTGTTCTGTCATTTCTGTTTTTGAGAGATGAGCCATGTCTGGATGGTTATATGCATGATTACCAATAACATGCCCTTGTTCAGCAATCATTTTCACGAAATCACTATTTTCTTTTGCCCACTTTCCTTCAATGAAAAAGGTTGCTTTGACATTATTTTCTTTCAATACGTTTAAAATAGTCGGGATATATTCCGTTCCCCAGGAAACATTTATCATTAATGCAGTCATTTGTTTTTCCGGATGACCACGGTATATTGGAGCTGGGGGCAAATCGGCTAACGTGACCTCGGGGGCAATTTCATCATATACAAGTAATGTTTTGTCAAATGCCCCTTTTTTCTTCATTTGCTCATAGGATTTGTCCACGTTCACTTTTAATCCATTTCTTCCGGGGGTTTTCTTCCAAACTCGGTCAATCACAGCATTCTGCGGATCCTTTGCAAATTGAGCGCTTTTTGTTTGGATCTCCCTATAGAGTGCGTCTTCTTTTTTCGATACTTGCTGAACTTCATTAGAAAAAGTCGTAACATCATTCGTTTCAAATGGATTATAGCTATTTTGAAAGGAAATTGCCACGATGATGACAAATACAATGACATGGATAAGCTGCTTCCGATACATCCAAATCCCTCCTCAATCATCTATATGACCGGCAAGGACAAGGTATGCTCAGAAAAAGTTAACAGGTGATTTCTGTTTTTGAAGGATAAAAAAAGAAACTGGTTTTTCCAGCTTCTTGTGTTTTATTTCGATTTTGCTTTTTCCCGTTCTTCTTTTAACACCGCTTTTCGGGAAAGGTTAATGCGGCCATGATTATCAATTTCTTTTACCTTCACCATGATTTGATCACCGATTGATACCACGTCTTCCACTTTATTGGTCCGTTCTTCCGCCAATTCGGAAATATGCACAAGCCCGTCTTTTCCTTTAAATAATTCCACAAACGCGCCAAATTTCTCAATCCGTTTTACAGTCCCCAAATAAATTTGTCCTACTTCGACTTCCCGAACAAGATCTTCTATAATTTGTTTAGCACGCTCATTCATCTTCATATCAGTCGATGAAATAAATACACTGCCATCTTGTTCGATATCGATTTTAACACCTGTTTCATCAATAATTTGATTGATTTGTTTACCACTTGGACCAATCACATCACGAATTTTATCCGGGTTAATTTTCATGGTTACAATTTTCGGTGCGTATTCGGAAAGCTCCTGTTTTGGTTCTTTGATTGTCGCGAGCATGTGATCCAATATTTGCATGCGCCCTTTTTTCGCTTGTGTTAATGCTTCTGAAAGAATTTCCCGTGATAATCCATCAATTTTGATATCCATTTGCAGGGCAGTAACCCCTTGTTCTGTGCCAGCAACTTTAAAGTCCATGTCGCCCAAGGCATCTTCCATTCCTTGAATATCCGTTAAGATCGTATAGTCATCACCAGATTTCACAAGTCCCATGGCAATTCCGGCAACTGGTGCTTTAATTGGTACTCCAGCATCCATCATGGCCATTGTACTTGCACAAATACTTGCCTGTGATGTTGAGCCATTTGACTCCAATACCTCGGAGACAAGGCGAATGGTGTATGGGAATACTTTTTCTGATGGAACCACTTTTTCCAATGCCCGTTCACCCAATGCTCCGTGACCAATTTCCCGGCGTCCAGGTCCACGAATCGGCCCTGTTGCACCGACACTGTATTGTGGAAAGTTGTAGTGATGCATGAATCGTTTCGACTCTTCCAAATCAAGTCCATCCAAAATTTGTACATCTCCTAATGCACCAAGGGTACAAATGCTTAGAGCCTGTGTTTGTCCACGGGTGAACAATCCGGATCCATGTGTTCTTGGCAGTACACCAATGCGAGATGACAGTGGCCTGATTTCATCAATTTTACGACCATCCGGACGCACTTTTTCTTTAGTGATTAAACGGCGTACTTCCTCTTTAACCATTTTGTCAAGCATAGACTTCACTTGTTTTACAACTTCTTCGTCTTCTTCCTCATACAAAGCGGTAATTTCTTCTTTCACCTGATCAATGGCTTGTTCCCGGGCAAGTTTTTCTTTAACCTGAATGGCGGCAATTAATTTATCTTTCGCCTGGTTAGTAACTTGTTCTGCCAGTGACTCATCAATCTGAAATAATGCAACTTCTTTCTTTTCCATGCCGGCAGCTTTTACAATTTCCTCTTGAAACTGTACCAGCCGTTTAATTTCTTCATGACCGAACATAATTGCTTCAAGCATTACTTCTTCCGGTACTTCATTGGCACCTGCCTCTACCATATTGATGGCATCCTTCGTACCCGCAACTGTCAGATCAATATCACTTTTTTCTTCCTGTTCAACAGATGGATTAATAACAAATTCACCATCGACCCGGCCAACGTGAACACCGGCTATTGGTTCTTCAAAGGGAATATCAGATACGCTCAAGGCGATGGATGAACCAATCATGGCAGCAATTTCTGTGGAACAATCCTGATCAACACTCATAACAGTGCTGATTACCTGTACTTCATTACGGAAGCCATCCGGAAACAGTGGCCGGATAGGCCGGTCAATTAACCGGGAAGCAAGGATTGCCTTTTCACTTGGCCGGCCTTCACGTTTGATAAAGCCTCCGGGAATTTTCCCGACTGCGTACAACCGTTCTTCATAATTAACAGTCAACGGAAAGAACGGTAAATCTTTTGGCTCTTGTGATGCAGTTGCTACAGACAATACTGAGGTATCCCCGTAGCGAATCATACATGCACCATTGGCCTGTTTCGCTAATTCTCCAACTTCTACGATAAATGGTTTACCGGCTATTTCCGTGGAGAAAACTTGTTTTTCTTCTGCCATTAGTACTAGTACTCCTTTCAATCACATGCTAGTGGCATAACCATATATGGGGACTTTCTTTATCATTACCCATTAACAGAACCACTTGCATATGCACAACTACCTTCATTTTATAATTTATGGTGGTAAATGTAAATTTTTGCTGCAGATAAGCAGGTACTGGGCCGGATACGAACCTTTTTATTGCAATCGAAACAGGCCAACGTTCTCCTTTCTTAACTGCAAAAAAAGCAGGATTACTCCTGCTTTTTTCTGGCAATTATCGGCGTAAACCGAGTTTCTTAATCAAGTCACGATAGCGTGTAACATCTTTGTTACGTAAATAGTTAAGCAAATTACGGCGTTTACCAACCATTTTTAATAGACCGCGACGAGAATGATGGTCTTTTTTATGAACGCGTAAATGCTCATTTAACTTCGTGATTTCCTCTGTAAGGACAGCAATTTGTACTTCCGGTGATCCGGTATCTGTATCATGAACCTTGAACTCGGAAATAATTTCATTTTTACGTTCTTTTGTGATAGCCATCCTGTTCACCTCCTATTTTATTCAAAACCCCTATCCCCTAGCAAACGTCGGAGTCTCGATTTGCCAAGCGATGGTTTTACGTTTACAAGAATACTACTTTCTGTGCTGAATTGCAAGGATTATTGATAATCATCATTCTGCTTGAATCCTATTTTGTGTTAGAGAAAAATTCGCGAATCTCACGTTCGTCATCAGCCATTTGATCAATTAGTGCCTCTACATGGTCAAATTTGATCTCTTCCCGCACATATTTCCACCATTCTACTTGTAATTGTTGACCATATAAATTATTTTTATAATCAAAAATGTTTACTTCCATCGACAAATCAGATCGATCTGCTGTAAACGTAGAATTATAGCCTAAACTTGCCATCCCTTCTAGGTATTCCTGTTTATACCTAACCTTAACCGCATAAATACCCGGTTTCGGTAATAATGCATCCGGATGGATATGTAAGTTAGCAGTCGGATAGCCAAGTTTTTTGCCACGTTTGTCTCCTTCTACTACTGTGCCGCTTACTATTAAAGGCCTTCCAAGTAGTCTTTGAACTTCTTCGACATTTCCGACTTGAAGCAATCCTCTAATTTTCGTTGAACTAACCTTTTCATTATCCATTTCTACCTTGTCAATCGTCGTAAAAGTAAATTTGTCCCTGGTATATTCGGCTATATTTTTCATGTTTCCTTTTCCTTTGAAACCAAACGAGTAATCAAATCCTGCTACCAAATGCTTGATATTCAGTCCAATGATAAAATCATCGATAAACTGTTGTGGTGACAGCGATGATAACTCCTTGTTAAACGTAATAATGTATAGTCGATCAACATCAAGTTTTTCTAATATTTCCTGCTTTTCTTTTAATGGTGTGATATATTGCACATGTTGTACATCCTTTTTCAACACAACAGAAGGATGCGGATGAAACGTAATAACAGCACTTTCCATATCTCGCTTTTTCGCCTCTGATATGGCATGGTTAATCACTTTTTGATGTCCCAGATGGATACCGTCAAAAAAACCAATTGCGGCTACCGTTTCAGGAAGTTGATCCATTGTTAAAGAATGAGGGTACGTTAATTCAATTGTTCGCAACATTTTTCACCTACACTTTTTTCTGCTAATTTTACGAGAAAACACGAACTGGTTTGATTTGTTTATCATTTTCCGGATGGATTTGATAAATGGCTAAAACCTGCCCCTGGTACATCATCACAAACGGGTCTGTTTTAGGTTTGTTATCCGGTTTTGCCAGCTTTTGTCCAAACAATACGCGTTCTTTCATTTTGCCATCTACTATTATACTATCCAAATGGGTCAATCCCCTAGTAATAGGCAATAATATTTTTTCAATCTCTTTTTTTTCGGCTGCATTGGCAATGTCCTGAAATGTAACCGTGTCCTGTTTTTCAATCGAACCTGTTGCTGTTCTGGTTAGATCAGACATATGTGCCGGATAGCCCAATTGCTTTCCAATGTCAACACACAAAGTCCGGATATACGTCCCCTTGGAACAAATAACCCGAATTCGGAATGAACTCTCCCCGGTAAAACCCAAAAAGTCCAATTTGATAATCGTTATAGTTCGCTCCGGGCGTTCGACCGGTTGATTGGCCCGTGCATATTCATACAATTTCTTGCCGTTAACTTTCACAGCCGAATACATTGGCGGAATTTGCGTAATGTCACCGGTAAATGAAGACAATACAGTTTCAACTTCCTGTTGGGACGGACGGTTGTTAACTGGTCGCTGCTCCACTACATGACCTGTTGCATCCTCTGTTTCCGTTGCTGTGCCCAAAGATACTTCAGCGATATATGTTTTAGTTGTTTCTGTTAAAAATGGAACAATCTTTGTCGCTTTCCCAAGACAGATTGGCAACACCCCTTCCGCCTCCGGGTCAAGTGTGCCAGTATGACCCGCTTTTTTTGTGCGTAGCAGCTTTCTTATTTTAATGACACAATCATGTGAGGTTAACCCTTTTGGCTTCCATAATGGAATGATTCCGTCCATACCTGTTGCCTCCAACCTATAATCTTGTTATTAAAGAGGAAGTTCAAAACAATGCACCTTGACCTCGATCCTTTTTTTGAACAAATTATATGTAAACATATGGTAAAAAATCCGACTCCATCATTCTTCCGGGTCAGATTTTTTACCTCTCTATTACTTGTTATTTAAGTCGCGCAAAATCGTTTCGATCCGATTACCTTTTTCTAAGGCTTTATCGAACTCAAATGCTATTTCTGGTGTTTTGCGCAGACGAATTCGGTGTCCAATTTCTGTTCGGATAAATCCTTTTGCTTTGGCAAGACCAACAAGTGTATCATGTTTTTGCTGTTCACCGCCAAGGACGGATATAAATATTTTCGCCTGTTGCAGATCCCCTGTTACCTCAACATCTGTAACTGTTACAAAACCAACGCGCGGGTCCTTTATCTTGCGACTGAGAATATCGCCAAGTTCCTTCTTCATTTGTTCTGCAACACGATTTGCTCGTAAATCACTCATTCATTTTCACCTCTTTGCGAGAACAACTATCGATGGTCAACATTTGTTATGGTTCGCTCCAGTTCCGTAAATGTATCGATTACTTTTAATACGGCTTGAATGACTTGTTCCGCATATGCCGTTTCCCTGGAAATAGTCACAATTCCCAGTTTTGTCCGCTGCCACAGATCATGGTAGTCTAATTCTGTCACAGCGACATTAAAATCCTGTTGGAGCCTCTTGATCAATCGTTTTAGAACCGAACGCTTTTGTTTCAGTGAATGCCCATCATACAGCATACATTCAACTTCTGCATAGACAATCATTTGCGCTCAATTTCCTCCATAACAAACGCTTCGATTGTATCGCCTTCCTTAATATCATTGAAATTTACAATTGTTATCCCACATTCATAACCTTGGGCGACTTCCTTCACATCGTCTTTATAGCGTTTTAAGGTATCGATTTCCCCTTCAAATTGGACAATGCCTTCCCGTATTAGCCGAACACCGGCATTACGAGTGATTTTCCCGTCGGTTACATACGAACCAGCAATTGTACCAATTCGTGATACTTTGAAGGTTTCACGTACCTCGGCCTGACCAATGATTTTTTCTTCATATTCCGGGTCAAGCATACCTTTCATTGCTGCTTCAATTTCCTCAATTACCTTGTAAATTACTCGATGCAAACGAACATCCACCTTTTCCGATTCAGCGGCTTTCTTGGCATTTGCATCAGGCCGGACATTAAATCCAATGACAATCGCGTTTGAAGCGGACGCTAAAATAATATCCGATTCCGTAATAGCGCCAACACCCGTATGGATGATTTTAATTTTTACCCCTTCTACTTCTATCTTACGTAAAGAGGATGCCAATGCCTCGGCGGATCCTTGCACATCAGCCTTGATAATGATATTAATTTCTTTCATTTCCCCTTGTTTAATTTTCTCAAACAAGTCATCAAGACTTACTTTTGTTTGTTCGGATCGATTCTCCTGAATGTGTTTTTGCTGGCGTGCTTCCCCGATTTGCCGTGCTTTTTTCTCATCGGCAAATACCAAGAACTGATCGCCTGCTTGTGGTACATCGTGTAGGCCGGTAATTTCCACTGGTGTAGAAGGTCCTGCTTGTTTTACACGTTTACCGATATCGTTTACCATTGCCCGAACACGCCCAAATGTATTACCTACAACAACTGAATCACTGACATGCAGTGTGCCATTTTGAACAAGTAAGGTGGCAACCGGTCCTTTTCCTTTATCAAGCTGGGCATCAATTACCGTACCAAACGCATCTGTATCTGGATTTGCTTTTAGTTCCTCTACTTCAGAAACAAGTAAAATCATTTCCAGCAGGTCATCAATACCCTCATTCTTAAAGGCAGACAGGTGCACGAAAATTGTATCGCCGCCCCAATCCTCAGGAATCAACTCATATTCGGTCAGTTCCTGCATAACCCGGTCGGGGTTGGCACCTTCTTTATCAATTTTATTGACGGCAACGATGATTGGAACTTCTGCAGCCTTCGCATGATTGATCGCCTCAACTGTTTGTGGCATAACACCATCATCAGCAGCAACAACTAAAACAGCGATATCAGTAACTTGAGCACCTCTTGAGCGCATGCTTGTAAATGCAGCATGACCAGGTGTATCAAGGAAAGTGATTTTCTTACCATTATTCTCTACTTGATAGGCACCGATATGCTGGGTAATACCACCGGCTTCTCCAGCCTGTACCTTGGTATGACGAATCGAATCAAGCAATGTTGTTTTTCCGTGATCAACATGTCCCATAATCGTTACCACAGCAGGACGTTCGATCAGATCCTTCTCACTGTCTTCTTTCCGGTATTTATCAAAATCCGTATCTTCTAAAATAACCTCTTTTTCAACTGCCACATTATATTCATCGCAAATCAATTCCACAGCCTCGTCGTCAAGATCCTGGTTTTTCGTCGCCATAACCCCGAGAAACATCAGCTTTTTAATGACTTCGGATGACTCTTTATGCAATTTTTCGGCAAGGTCACTCACCGTCAATGTTCCACTATATTTAATTTCTTTTGGCGTTTCCTTTACCGGCTGTTTTTGGGTTGGTTGCACATGCGCAGGTTTCTGATTAGGTCTTCCTTTTTTATTTTTTTGTTGTCTCATTTGCGTGTTTTTCTTATTTGGTTTTGTCTGTGAAGCATGTGATCGATTCCCATTGTTATGCCCCTGGTTTCTGTTGGGTTTCCTATTTGCATCCTTCTTATTGTTCGTAGTGCTTGTTTGTTTATTTGCAGTTTCATTTTGTTTTTGATTTTGATTTGGGTTTTGATTTGATTTTTGATTAGGTTTATTCATCTTTTTCTTACCTGTTGCCGGCTTTGCAGAAAATCGTGAATCCAGTTTGGCAATTACATCATCAGATATTGTTGACATATGATTCGAAACTTCTATATTCAGTTTTTTCAAGTGTCCGATCACATCTTTGCTAGTTGTATTATTTTTTTTGGCATATTCATATATACGCATTTTCGTCATACGTTCACCCCCGAATTTATTTACCCGAGTAACGATTCAATCTTAGCGGCAAATCCTGCATCTAAGATGGCAATTGCTACTCTTTGTGTTTTTCCAATAGCATGTGACAATGTTTGACGGTCGTCAACTATTCGAAAAGGTATATCATAGGTTTTACATTTATTCATTATTTTTTTTCTTGTTTGCGGACCCGTATCATTGGCCAAAAGAACCAGTTTCGCTCGTTTTTGCTGAATATCCTTGACAATTGTGTCTTCACCTAGAGAGCATTTTCTCGCCCGGTAAGCCAAACCGATGATATTTAAATAATTACTTTTTTTCATGTTGCTTACCATCAACGATTTGTCTTAGTTGATCATAGATTTCTGGTCCTACTTCACCATTAAATTGACGACTTAGTGCATTTGTTTTCTCCGCTTTGTCAATAACGCTTTTGTCCCTGGATAAATATGCACCACGCCCGTTTTTCTTGCCGGTTTCATCGACAAACACATCACCATCTTTGGTGCGGACAATCCGAATCAATTCTTTTTTAGGTCGCATTTCATTTGTTACAATACATTTTCGTTGCGGAATTTTCCTTTTTTGTGCCATCAGGTGTGTCCCCCTTATTCAAACAAATCATCGACATTGTCGGAATAGGTTTCAAAAGTATCATTGTCTTCATCATCATCCAGAGTGAAATTATCAGTAATCAACCCTTCATCCCTTGCTTCGGATTCACTCTTAATATCAATTTTCCAGCCGGTAAGTTTGGCAGCAAGTCTTGCATTCTGCCCGCGTTTTCCGATAGCCAGCGATAATTGATAATCCGGAACAATTACCGTTGTTGCTTTATCCTCTTCATCAACAAGCACATCAATTACTTTTGACGGACTTAATGCATTGGAGACGTAGATAACCGGATCCTCCGACCATTCAACGATATCAATTTTTTCGCCTTTTAGCTCATTGACAATCGCCTGAACCCGTTGCCCTTTTTGACCGACACAAGAGCCAACAGGGTCAATTTCCGGATCCTCTGCATGAACTGAAATTTTCGAACGGTCACCAGCTTCACGAGAAACGGATTTGATTTCTACAATGCCATCATAAATTTCTGGAACTTCCATTTCGAACAACCGTTTCAACAGGCCTGGATGGGATCGTGATACATAAACCTGTGGGCCTTTACTTGTATTTTCAACCTTTGTAACGTATACCTTCAAACGATCGTGAACATGGTAATCATCTGCAGCCATTTGTTCCTGTTCTGATAATTTTGCTTCAATCTTGCCAACATTAACATAGATGAAGCGGGAATCCATACGCTGAATAATCCCGGTCATGACATCGTCTTCCCTGTCAACATATTCGTTAAAAATAACACCGCGTTCTGCCTCGCGGATTCGTTGTGTAACTACCTGTTTGGCTGCCTGTGCAGCAATCCGGCCAAAGTTTTTCGGTGTAACCTCAACCTCAATAACATCATCGACTTCATAATTCGGATCAATTTTTTTGGCTTCTTCCAACCCTATTTCCTGTTGGGAATCTTCCACATCATCAACGATCGTCTTTCTGGCAAAGACACGCATTGTACCAGCATCTTCGTCAAGATCAACCCGGACATTCGTAGCTGACTTGAAATTTTTCTTATACGCAGAAATCAGTGCTGCTTCCAAAGCCTCCAACAATATGTCCTTATCGATACCTTTTTCTTTTTCCAAATAATTTATGGCGTCAAACAACTGACTGCTCACGTCTTCTCCCCCTTTATAGTGTTACAGCGAGCCTTGCCTTCGCTATTTTTTTGTATGGAATTTCCACCTGTTTTTTTCGTGTTTTAACCTTGTACTCGATCGTTGCAGTATCGTCCTGAAATGCTGTTAAAATACCTTCGTACTCTTTTTCCCCGTCAATCGGTTCATAGAGTTTCACATAAACATTATGATTAATATGCTTCGTAAAATCTTCAATTGTTTTTAACGGACGCTCCACACCAGGCGATGATACCTCAAGAAAATAAGCCTCTTTGATCGGATCCAGTTTATCCAATTTCCCACTTAACTGTTCCGACACTTTTCCACACTCATCAATATCTACACCGCCATCCTTATCAATATACACACGCAAAAACCAGTCTTTTCCTTCTTTTACATATTCAATATCGACCAGTTCAAGATTATTTTCTTGCAAGATTGGCTGAATCAATTCTTCAGTTGTTTTTACTACCTGTGAACTCAAGCCATATCCTCCTTTATTCGATTATCCTTTTTCCTTATTATAGTCAATTATTTTCATTTCCATTAGGCATGCTGGATGCAGATCAATTCAATGTTGCCACAGGGCATTCGTAGTCGAACAATCCCCTGATCGCCTGCGCTTTTCCATCAATATAAAACCCTTGCCGGGAGTTGTGGCAAGGGAGAAGTTGGTGAAAAAGATTTTCCAGTAAGAAGAAAGAGTGGGAAGACCCACTCTTTTGACCGTTCGTATCATGACTTACCAGTAAAACTATACCATAAGAAAAATATTCTTGCAAGGATATGAATTCCATTTCAACCTATTTTCATATATAGTCCATCGTATATCACTTGAAAATGATGCGGATCGTGGGGTTCAAATCAACTAAAATTTAAAAATGAGCGATTATTATTTTTGTATTAGTATCACAATGTATGAACCTAAAAAAGCGGCTGGCAAAACAATCGTGTCAGCCGCTTCCTATTCTAGAACAAAGACAACTGATTTTCTGCTGCCATTCCTTCTAAACATCCGTGATTATCCAGATATTCCAAAACCGTTTTCGAGATCTTGCTGCGTTCGCGAAGATCTTCTTTTGAAAGAAACTCGCCTTCCTCACGTGCTTTGACAATATTTAGTGCAGCGTTTGTCCCCAAACCATCGACTGCATTAAACGGCGGAATTAATGAATCACCATTTACGATAAAATCAGTTGCACTAGATTGATAAAGATCAACCTTTTCAAACGAAAATCCACGTTCACACATTTCCAGCGAGAGTTCCAATACGGTTAATAAACTTTTTTCTTTTGGTGATGCATCGTTTCCTTTAGCCACAATGCCTTCGATCCGCTTCCTAATCGCATTTGACCCTTTAATCATCGTGTCCAGCTCAAAATCATCCGCTCGAACCGAGAAGTATGCGGCATAAAAAAGAATCGGATGATGAACTTTGAAATAAGCGATCCGGATTGCCATTAATACATAAGCCGCGGCGTGTGCTTTCGGAAACATATATTTGATCTTTTTACATGATTCAATATACCAGTCTGGCACATCATGTTTCTTCATTTCCACGATCCATTCATCCTGCAGCCCTTTGCCTTTACGGACAAACTCCATAATTTTAAATGCCAGTGATGCCTCTAAACCTTTGTGCATCAGATAGACCATAATATCGTCCCGGCAGCCAATAACATCGGGCAGTTCGCAAATACCGTCATTGATTAGTTCTTGGGCGTTACCCAGCCAGACATCGGTTCCATGGGAAAGACCGGAAATAATCACGAGCTCGGCAAACGTTGTCGGTTTCGTATCCTCCAGCATTTGGCGAACAAATTTTGTTCCAAATTCAGGTACACCTAATGTTCCGGTTTTACAATTGATTTGCTCTGCGGTAACCCCAAGTGGTTCGGGACCAGAAAAGATTTTCATCACTTCATCATCATCAGTCGGAACTGTTTTCGGATCAATCCCGCTTAAATCCTGCAACATCCGGATAACGGTTGGATCATCGTGACCAAGGATATCCAGCTTCAATAAGTTATCATGAATCGAATGGAAGTCAAAATGGGTGGTTCGCCATTCACTATTTCGATCATCCGCCGGGAATTGAATTGGTGTGAAATCATAAATTTCCTTATCATCAGGAACGACAATAATCCCACCTGGATGCTGCCCGGTCGTCCGCTTCACACCCGTACATCCTTGAACAAGCCGGTCCACCTCGGCATTTTTAAACACGAGCGACTTATCGGAGGCATACCCCTTCACATATCCATAAGCTGTTTTGTCCGCGATCGTGCCAATGGTTCCCGCACGATATACGTTATCTTCACCAAACAATACTTTCGTATAATTATGAGCCTTTGGCTGATAGTCACCAGAGAAGTTCAAATCAATGTCTGGTACCTTGTCCCCTTTAAAACCAAGGAATGTTTCAAACGGAATGTCCTGTCCATCCTTTGTTAAGGGCGTATCACAGTTTGGACATTGTTTGTCAGGTAAATCAAAGCCACTGCCGACAGAACCATCCGTTATAAATTCGTGGTAATGACAGTTCAAACAAACATAGTGCGGTGGTAATGGGTTAACCTCGGTTATATCAGACATCGTTGCAACCAGAGAAGAACCGACAGAACCCCTTGAACCAACCAAGTAACCATCATCCAGGGATTTTTTAACCAGTTTATGGGCAATTAAATAAATAACAGCAAAACCATGCCCAATAATACTGCTCAATTCCTTTTCCAACCGTTCCGTAACGATTTCCGGAATCGGATTGCCATAGATTTGCTCTGCTTTAGTGTAACAGAGACTGCGCATTTCCTCTTCAGCCCCTTCAATCGTCGGGGTGAACAATCCATCTTTTACTGGGGAAACCTCGTCTATTTCATCAGCAAGTTTTTGGGTGTTTGTGACAACGATTTCCCGGGCCGTTTCTTCACCCAAAAATTGAAAGCACGTAAGCATTTCAGTTGTTGTTCTAAATGGTGTATCCGGCAGTGTTTGCCGATTTAACGGATTACCTGCCTGTGAAGCAATCAATATTTGCCGGTACAATTTTTCATGATCTTCAATATAATGCACGTTACCAGTTGCCACCACTGGTTTTCCCATTCGTTTGCCCAAAGCTACCAATTTCGAAATAATATCTAATACTTGTGCTTCATTTTGCACAAGCTCCTTTTCAATTAAATGAACATAATTGGTTGGTGGCTGGACTTCTATATAATCATAGAATTCCGCGACTTTTTCTGCCTCTTCCTCCGACTTTTGCATCATCGTTTCGAAAACTTCCCCTTGGTCACAGGCTGTTCCTACTAAAATACCATCACGATACTTTTGCAATTTCGAGCGTGGAACACGGGGAGCCCGGTAAAAATAATCTACATGTGCCAGGGAAACAATTTTATAGATATTTTTCAACCCTTCCTGATTTTGGGCAAGTAGTGTGCAATGAAAAGGACGTGACCGCTGGTAGGCATTTCCTTCACCCATATGATTATTTAAATGGGCATGATTCGTAATATCTTGTTTTAGTAGACGCTGGACAAGTTTCCAGAGTAAATATCCTGTCGCTTCAGCATCATAGATCGCCCGGTGATGCTGGGTTAACTCAATATCCAAATGTTTACACATCGTATTTAAACGATGATTCTTCAACTGCGGAAACAAGAACCGCGCCAGTTCCAGCGTATCGATAACAGGATTGATAACCTTAGGATAATCAATCCGCTTATAACCAGCATTTAGAAACCCGATATCAAAACTTGCATTATGAGCGACGAGTATTCCATCTTCGCACCAGGTATAAAAATCTTTCAGCACATCACCAATTTCTGGCGCATTTTCTACCATTTCGTCCGTGATTCCAGTTAAATCGGTCGTTGTTTGCGATAATGGATGATGTGGATTGGCAAACGATTCAAAACGATCGACAATTTCTCCCTGGTGCACCTTAACAGCTGCCAGTTCGATAATGGTATCATACACCGCGGAGAGACCAGTTGTTTCCACATCAAACACAATATATGTCCCATCAGCCAGATCCCGATCCTGTTCATTATATGCTATCGGTACACCATCATCGACAAGATTTGCCTCTACCCCATACAATACTTTAATGCCATGCTTTTGCCCTGCCAGATGTGCTTCAGGAAAGCCCTGAACACCTGCATGATCGGTGATTGTAATGGCTTTATGCCCCCATTTCGCTGCTTGTTCCACCAAGCGGGTGGGCGATACAACCGCATCCATCTGGCTCATCGTTGTATGGGCATGCAATTCAACCCGTTTTTCATCCTCAGGTGCAGTATCTTTTCGGGTTTCTACCTGGACTTCATGCATGTCATTGGCCATCATCGCTAGTTCGTTCGTATACATGTCGGTTTGGATACTGCCTCTGGCTTTAATCCACATGCCTTGTTTTAATTGCTCAAAAATGAGTGCATCTTCGTCACCTTTGGAAAACATTTTAATCTGTAAGGAATCGGTATAATCGGTAGCTTTAGCAATTAATAGACTTCTGCCTGATCGCAGTTTACGAACCTCTACTGCAAAAACATAACCCTGGACAGTGACCCGACGTTCTTCTTCCAGGATGTCTTCCATGCTTAAAGCTTCATCCTTAATCGGATATCCGATCGCAAACGGTTGATTGGTTTCTGCTTGTCCCTTATTTTTCTCTCGTTTTTCCTTCTCCTGAACGGTTTTCATAATGATTTGCTGATCTTCCAGTGCTTTTTGTTCACGGAATTTTTGCATATCCAGTTCTTCAGTTTTTACATCGATAGCCAGTGTATAGGCGGGAGCACCGATTTTTTTGCAATAGGCCCGGAATCCTTCTTCAAGACGTCGTTTCAGTGCATTGGCCTCTGCTTCATTTCTTGCAGTTAACATAATATTATTATTGTTAACCCTTGGTGTTTGTTTATGTACTAAATCCCGGTATGCTGGAGATAAGTTGGTTTGTGATTGAATAAAGTGTTTCCAGTATCCACATATTGTTTGGTCATCACATTGTTTATCAGTTGCATACAAAGTCATATCAACATTGGCAATTTGCTTAAATGCGTCCTGCAATTTGACGGTCATTAATTGATACACCTGACTGGGCAATACCTGTTTAATTTGGATGTGAAAGTGCCATGTTTGCGTTTTTTTATACACTTCAAGCCTTAGCAGTTCACTATCCTGAAAATAATCCATATATTCTGCAGGCATGTCAAGCTGGTTTAATAATACATTCATTTTTTCAGCGCTGGTAATAGCCATGACTCTCTCTCCCGTAACTAAAAATAACCTATTGTACGTAACATCTTCTTATACAATTATACTAAGAACCCTCAGACAATGCCAAGGGTTCTTAGTTATTTTACAGACTACTGATTCTTTTTATTATAAAAACAACCGCTGAATATCATTCCATGTTACAACAATCATTAATAGCATCAGTAGTGCAAAGCCAATGAAATGCACAATTCCTTCTTTTTGCGGATCAACCGGCTTGCCACGTACTGCTTCAATGCCGACAAACAGCAGTCGGCCACCATCAAGCGCGGGCAGTGGGACAAGGTTCACGATTCCCAAGTTTACACTAAGCATTGCCGTCCACATCAAAAAGGTGTTGAATCCGTTCTGAACTGCTTGATTGGTTACATCATAAATGCCAACCGGCCCAGATAACATCTCAATTGAAAGCTGACCGGTAATCAACATAAACAAGTTGGTTAAGATTGTTTGGGTAGTATGGTACGTTTCCATAAATCCATATTTAAATGTTCCAAAGAACGATTTTTCAAACAAATGGGTAACACCCAGCTGTCCGAATGTTATTCCCCGTTCTTCCTGTTTTGCCGGTGTTACTGTAATATCGTCCGTGTTCCCGTTTTCTCGTTTCACCTTCATGCTTAACTCTTCTTCCGGGTGATCCTGGATAGTTTTTGTAAAATCTTCCCATGTCGAGATGGTCTTCCCTTCGATTTGGATAATTTCATCACCATGCTGCAACCCGGCTTCTGCAGCAGGCGAATTCGGTTGTGCTTCATCAATGATTGCCTGCTCGGTTGGCACACCTTGAATCAAACCAAGAATAATGAAGATCACGATCGCCAACACAAAATTCATCATCGGCCCAGCAAACAATTGCATTGCCCGTTTACCAACACTCTTGGATGCAAACTGCCGATCATATGGGGCGATTTGTGTCGCTTTTTCATCAACAACCATCAACGCTTTTTCATCAACAGCAAACTGCAATTGATGATCTTCATCGTCAAGTTCGTAGCCTTTAATCACTAACTCATGATCGAGATCCGCATGTTCCACCTCAATCACACGCGCGTTTGGATGTTTGGACTTGTTATTAACGATAATTTTGTTTACTTTACCGGCATCATTAAACTCCAGACCAATATGATGACCTGGCTTAAGTTCAACCATTTCCGGATCGTCACCGGCAACCCGGACGTATCCGCCAATAGGAAGCAGACGGATTGTATAGACTGTTTCATTCCTCGTAAAGTCAAATATCTTTGGTCCAAAACCAATGGCAAATTCCCGTGCTAACATTCCTGCACGTTTGGCAAAAATCAAATGACCAAATTCGTGAATGAATACAAGTAAGCCAAACATGATTATAAACGCAATAACTGTCGTCAAATGAGGCACCTTCCTTTATATAAGTGAAGCGTCGTTTTAGAGGATGTTCAAAAAGTCCGGTAAAAATAACACTTCGAATTTCTTCGTTGGCTTGCTTTTCCGCTCCTCATGTACCTTTTATGTACACTCCGGTGCTCAAAGCTACGCCGCCTCGAACTTCTCGATCCTTTTTATCCTCCTTTTGAACACGCCTTTTTAGTTATTCACTGTCATTATTCTACTCTGTTCATACCGCCAATTCAAATCATCTAATGCTTATATGAATCCGAGCAAGTACAAGATGGGCAGAACAAACAATAAACTATCCAGCCTGTCTAAAATTCCGCCATGACCCGGCAGGATATTACCCGAGTCTTTTACATCATAATGGCGTTTGTAGGCAGATTCAACCAGATCACCAATTTGTCCAAAAACAGACACGAGGATCGTAATCCCAATCATGGCGATCATCGCAAACGGGAACGGATGAGCCAGTTGAAAAATGATCCCGACAATACAGGCAAGAACAATTCCACCGACAGCCCCTTCGATCGTTTTGTTAGGACTGATTTTCGGCCACAATTTATGCTTTCCCAATGCCCGGCCAACAAAATAGGCCCCTGTATCCGTCGCCCAAATGACAAACAATACGTAAAGGATGTAATCCAGACCATTTTCTCTGGCAGCGATCAGGAAGTAAAAACCCATACCTACATAAATGGCTGTCAGTACGACAAACGCAGCATCATCAAAATTAAACTTATTCTTCACCAATACAATATATGTTAATAATAGTATAACAAAAATTATGGTCAACGCATGTTTTGTCAAGCCAATTAATCCCGTTTCTCCGATAATAAAGTCTGCCAATACTGCCCAAACATAAAGAACAGCGAGAATAGCCGGAATAAGTTTTTTCTCCATTTTTCGCATCTTAACCAGTTCTGCTATACCAATGGCAGCCAATAAATAGACCAAAAAGGTGAATGGCAGTTTACCATATAAGACAAAGGGCACAAATATAATTAATGCAACTATCGCTGTCAAAATTCGTTGTTTCATTTTCGTCTCAACACCTATATACCTCCATAGCGTCGTTTGCGCTGCTGATAGTCATGGAGAGCCTTTCGAAATATTTCCTCATTGAAGTCGGGCCAAAGCACATCTGTAAACCAGAACTCGGAATAGGCAACTTGCCAAAGCAGAAAATTACTCAGCCGTTGTTCACCACTTGTACGAATTAATAAATCAGGATCGGTTAAACCGTTTGTGTATAGATAATCGGAAAAGATCTGTTCGTCCAGGGAATCAATCGATATCTTCTTATCGTCAATATCTGTCATAATGTCCTTAATTGCCCGCATAATTTCATTTCTGCTACCATAGTTTAAAGCAAAATTTAATAATAATCCATTATTGTTACACGTTTTCTTTTTGGCATATTGAATAGCTTTTTTTGTATGATCAGGAAGTCCATCAAAATTACCAATCGTTTCAATTCTTACGTTATTTTCCATCAACTCGGGTAAATAAATATGTAAAAATTCCTTTGGCAGTTTCATTAAAAAGTCGACTTCTGATTTTGGGCGTTTCCAGTTTTCTGTTGAGAATGCATATAATGTTAAGATTTCTACCTTACATGCGCTGGCAACTTTAACGATTTCCTTTACGACATCCATCCCTTCTTTATGGCCAGCTATCCGGGGAAGCCCTCGTTTTTTTGCCCATCTTCCATTTCCGTCCATGATGATGGCAACATGTTTTGGTATATTTTCTTGTTCGGTCCTATATTGTTCATTTGCATCGTTTTGTTTACTTTTAAAAAAAGGAAGTTTCAATGACATTTTTTGTCCTCCGCGTATGTTGAATATCTTATACAATCCTTTCAAGAGGATGTTCAAAAAGTCCGGTAAAAATGAAACATCGCACAGTTGTCCCCCTTTTTGAACACGTTCTTCAACTATAATCAATAGAAGGAAAAAAGAATTATATGATTGTGCAGACGTTCAAAATGGTACTTTATGGTTGTTTATTTTATCGATGCATTCATTATATCACGAATTTGATTCGTATTGTTTAGAAACGGGGAACAGGACAGGTGAGACATTCCCTTCCAAAAAACAAAAACCCCCTTAAACAAGAGGGCAATGCTTCTTATTGGTTCAAAAAATCGATAGCCAATAATTGACTTAAACTTCCATGATCTCTTCTTCTTTCTTTTTCGCAAGCTGATCCAATTTAGCTATATGCTTGTCTGTTTCCTTTTGGACTTTATCTTGTTCTGCGCGCAGTTCATCTTCGGTTAGATCACCATTTTTTTCTGCTTTTTTTAATTGATCATTGGCATCACGACGAATGTTACGAACCTGCACACGGGCATCTTCCAAATACTTTCCAACTACTTTAACCAATTCCTTGCGTCGTTCTTCCGTAAGTGCCGGGATATTAATCCGGATAACTTGACCATCATTGGACGGAGACAGACCTAAATCAGCCTTTTGAATGGCTTTTTCCACATCGCCAACAGATGATTTATCAAATGGTGAAATCACCAGCAATCTAGCCTCTGGTGCGGAAATGGAAGCTAATTGGTTCAACGGTGTTGAAGCTCCATAATAATCGACATAAATACTATCTAACAAAGATGGATTGGCACGGCCGGCACGTACTGTAGCCAAACTTTTTGAAAAAGCCTGGACAGCCTGGACCATTTTCTCACGCATTTCCTTTAGAACATCATCTGACATCACTTATTTCCCCCTTATTGTTGTACCAATGGTTTCACCAAGAACAACCCTTTTTATGTTTCCTTCCTCAGTTATCGAGAATACAATTAATGGTATATCGTTATCCATACATAGCGAAGACGCAGTGGAATCCATTACTCCGAGTCCGGCATTTAACATTTCAAGATAGGAAAGAATTTCATATTTTTCGGCATCTTTATTTACTTTTGGGTCATCCGTATATACGCCATCGACATTATTTTTTGCCATTAAAATTACTTCTGCTTCAATCTCAGCCGCACGTAAAGCTGCTGTTGTATCCGTTGAAAAGTAAGGATTCCCGGTTCCCGCAGCAAAGATCACAACACGTTTTTTCTCCAAATGGCGAATTGCTTTACGCCGTATATAAGGCTCAGCAACCTGACGCATCTCGATCGATGTTTGCACACGAGTTGGTATGCCAATATTTTCTAAGCTGTCTTGAAGTGCAAGAGAATTCATAATCGTTGCCAGCATCCCCATATAGTCAGCAGTTGCACGATCCATGCCCATTTCACTGCCAACCTTGCCACGCCAGATGTTTCCACCGCCAACAACAACGGCGACTTCAACACCTAACTCGGCGACTTCTTTTACTTGTGATGCTATAGATTGGATTACTGCCGGTTCAATACCATAGCCTTGTTTGCCACTTAATGCTTCACCGCTTAATTTTAATACTACTCGACGGTAACGTGCTGTTGTCATAGTAACCTCCATAGAAATTAGTTTGCCGGATTTGCTTTAAAGAGGATGTTCAAAAAGTCCGGTAAAAATGACATGTCCCTGCAAAAGGGGTATGCCGACGCCTGAGCGCAAGCCCGTTTTTAGTCGGCCTTCGTTTGAAGAACTCGTTGGCTTGTTTTTCCGCTCCTCATGTACCTTTTATGTACACTCCGGTGCTCAAAGCTACGCCGCCTAGAACTTCTCGGTCCTTTTTATCCTCCTTTTTGAACACACACTTAAAGTTATGAGAAAGGGAACAACAGCTGTGTCCCCTTTTAAAACCAATTGCACTAGCCCATTGGTTATTTTTTGATTTGGCTCATAACTTCTTCAGCAAAGTTTTCTTCCCGTTTTTCCATTCCTTCGCCAACTTCATAACGAACAAAAGTTTTAACGGTTGCACCTTTATCGGCAACATATTTTCCCACTTTTTGGTCTGGATCTTTAACAAAATCTTGTTCCAGCAAGCAAATTTCCTGGAAGAACTTTCCTAAACGACCTTCTACCATTTTTTCTACAATTTTTTCTGGTTTTCCTTCGTTTAATGCTTGTGATTTCAATACTTCTCGTTCGTGATCGACATCTGCTTTTGCGACATCATCACGGGAAACATAACGAGGGCTGACAGCAGCAGCATGCATGGCAATACCTTTTGCCACTGTTTCATCGTTTGTACCTTCCAACAGGGTTAACACACCAATGCGTCCGCCCATATGAAGGTAAGCGCCAAACACATCGTTATCTGTTTTTTCCAGCAGTGTAAAACGGCGCAAAGAAATTTTTTCACCAATTTTTGCAATGGCCGAGTTAATGTAAGTTTCCACTGTGTCACCTTCGCCATGTAACTTTTGTTGTAATGCTTCCTCAACAGCTGCCGGTTTTGCTTCAACAATATGTTTTCCAAGTTCAGCTAGCAGCTGTTTAAACTGGTCGTTTTTTGTTACAAAGTCTGTTTCACAGTTCACTTCCAATAGAGCTGCTGTATTTCCATCCATTGCGATGTATGTCGAGCCTTCAGCAGCAATACGGTCAGCTTTTTTGGCAGCTTTGGAAATCCCTTTTTCACGTAAATAGTCGATTGCTTTATCGATGTCACCATCAGTTTCCTGGAGTGCTTTTTTACAATCCATCATACCTGCACCCGTTTTTTCACGAAGTTCTTTAACCATTTTTGCAGAAATTGCCATGTTACATCCTCCTTATAACGTTATCTTCCTGAAATATTTCCTATTCTCTAAAAAAGGTGATAAAAGGCTTATCCTCTTATCACCTGTCCTTTTTAAAAAATTATTCCTCGATTGTGTCTGCAGTTTCTTCTACTTTTACGTTTTCTTCTGCTTCCACTTCGCCGATTTCTTCAACTTCTTCTCCTTGTTTTACTTCAAGGACAGCGTCAGCCATTTTTGACGTTAGCAGTTTAACTGCGCGGATTGCATCATCATTTGCCGGAATGACATGATCAATTTCATCCGGATCACAGTTCGTATCAACAATCCCGATGATCGGAATGTTCAATTTGTGCGCTTCAGCAATAGCAATTCGTTCTTTACGAGGGTCAATAACAAACATTGCATCTGGAAGCTTGTTCATTTCCTTAATACCGCCAAGGAATTTCACCAGACGGTCTTTTTCTTTCAACAGTCCAACTACTTCTTTTTTTGGAAGTACATCGAACGTTCCATCTTCTTCCATACGCTCAATATCTTTTAACCGGTTGATACGTTTACGGATTGTTTGGAAGTTGGTTAATGTACCACCTAACCAGCGTTGGTTAACATAGAACATGCCTGAACGTGTTGCTTCATCACGGACAGAATCCTGTGCTTGTTTTTTGGTACCGACGAACAGAATCGTTCCGCCATCTGCAACAAGATCTTTCACATATTTGTATGCTTCATCAACTTTTTTCACCGTTTTTTGTAAGTCGATGATGTAGATGCCGTTACGCTCTGTAAAGATATATTTTTTCATCTTTGGGTTCCAACGGCGAGTCTGATGGCCAAAATGCACACCAGCTTCAAGTAACTGCTTCATTGAAATTACTGACATTAAAATTACCTCCTATGGTTTTTTCCTCCGTTTGCATCCTCTTTGCACAAGGACCATCGCAAAAGTGGAAATGTTCGAACCAACCTCAGAATTCTTACATTCAACCTCTACTATGGCACCACTTTGGCAAATCAGCAAACGTGTGTGATAAAACATGATTACGTGTCGTTAACCATGACCTTACACCAAAAATAAATATATCATATGGTACCCAAGCAATCAAGCGTTAATATATGTTTTTTCATGAATTTTTATGGCAAGCTCGACCTCGGTTTTTCCACAATGAATTGTACTGGCAATATGTTCATAGGAAAATCCCTTTTTGTAAAGTTCAAGAATTCTTGCTTGCATCGATGTTTCAAAGGTATCATTGATATTTTTCAGAGCCACATCTGGTAACAGGATATTATCCTTCTCCTGATTTGTCTTTGTTTTCTGTTTCGTTTTCTTTTCAGCGGCAGGCTCTGTTGTACCAGTATTGGCAAATCTATCCTCTAACATACGGTTTTCCTGTTTGATTTCCTGTAAATAAGTTTCCAAAAGTTCCATTACGTCCTCTGTATTGTTTTGGTGTGAGGATTTCATCTGTTTTACGAGTTGATAGATGCAATTAGGGTAACGAGATGTAATATAAAACTAATGCTTCGTATGATCTGGTTGCACTCATTAAATCAACCCTCTCTTTTATTATTGATAAGATCTGGCAACCCTTGATAATAGAGTTGATTTTTCGCAAGTTTCGTCATTTCTTTCTCCATATCAACATTGTTATGATTATGGTTATATGATGTATGATGTTTCGATCCGTTTTTGACAAAATATCCTGAAAAATATTTAAAAACTCAAGTTCCCTATCTCTTTATGCCTATTTTCATGCCGTTATTTTCATTTTAAAGTTAATTTATCGGGTATGTATCCTTATTTTAAAAGGCTGAATACATATTTCGACAAAGATATGTTAAATCCACGATAAAAAGACCTAACAAATAACATGCTAGGTCTTTCGATTTAATGAACAATCTATGTTGTTCATGTTTTATTTCCTGGGCAAAAGTTCATATCTTATCTTGAACGTAACTTATCAAGTTCTACCAGGAATTTATCATTAAGGACTTTAATATATGTCCCTTTCATTCCTAATGAGCGTGATTCAATTACACCAGCACTTTCCAATTTACGTAGCGCATTAACAATAACCGATCTGGTAATTCCAACCCGGTCAGCAATCTTACTTGCTACAAGTAAACCTTCCTTGCCATTAAGTTCTTCAAAGATATGATCGATTGCTTCCAGTTCACTATAGGAAAGGGAACTGATGGCCATCTGAACTACTGCCTTACTTCTGGCCTCTGTTTCAATTTCTTCAGACTTCTCATGAAGAATTTCCATACCGACAACAGTGGCACCATATTCAGCCAGCAAAAGATCGTCATTGTTAAAACGATCACTTAATCTACTTAAAACGAGTGTTCCGAGACGATCACCACCGCCAACAATCGGTACAATCGTTGTTAAGCCATTTTGGAACAAGTCCTTATTCTCAACAGGGAATGCAGAGAACTGACTGTCAATATCCAGGTTTGATGTTGTTTCAGAAATTGCAAATAGCCCTTGCGTGTACTCTTCCGGAAATTGACGTTCCTCCAACATTGATTTCATTCGGTCGTTTTCAATTTCCTGGTTGATTGCAATTCCTAATAACTTACCACGCCTGCTTACGATAAATACGTTACTGTTGATCACATCCCGTAAAGTTGCAGACATGTCGTTGAAGTTTACCGGTTTTGCTCCAGCTTTCTGTAACATTGCATTGATTTTTCTTGCTCGATCTAAAAGTTCCATGATAATCCTCCATTCAATTGTTTGTATTACAATATAAATTGACTTAAATCTTTATCTTTTACAATCGTACTTAATTTTTTATCGACATATTCCTGGGTGATTTCGACAGTCTCCATCATCACTTCCGGCGCCTCAAATGACAGGTCTTCCAGGAGTTTTTCCAAAATTGTATGCAATCTGCGCGCTCCAATGTTATCCGTTTCCTGATTTACCTGGTAAGCAATTTCGGCAATCCTAATTACAGCATTGTCAGTAAATTCAACATTTATACCTTCTGTTTTTAATAATGCACGATATTGTTTCAAAAGTGCATTAGAAGGCTCTTGCAAAATACGCTGAAAATCCTCAACTGTTAATTTCTCCAGCTCCACCCGGATCGGGAATCTTCCTTGTAGTTCAGGAATCAGATCTGACGGTTTTGACATATGAAATGCCCCTGCAGCAATAAACAGCATATGATCGGTTTTTACGGGGCCATGTTTGGTCACAACGGTAGAACCTTCGACAATTGGCAAAATATCACGTTGTACGCCTTCTCGTGATACATTGGCGGAATTGTCCTGTTTGGCTGCTACCTTATCGATCTCATCAATAAACAGGATACCGGATTGTTCGGCACGTTCAATTGCTTCCTGTGCGGCTTCTTCCATATCTACGAGTTTCTGTGCTTCCTGCATGGTCAAAACATTTCTCGCTTCTGAAACCGGCAATTTTCGCTTCTTCTTTTTCTTTGGCATGAACTGCCCCAGCGCATCCTGCATGTTCATTCCCATTTGTTCCATTCCGGAGCCTTGCAGCATATCAAACATGGAAGGTGTTGGTTCTTCAATCTCTACTGTTACGATATGATCTTCCAACTCTCCCAAAGCGAGTTGATGCTCTATTCGTTTGCGTTTATTGTGTATTTCCTCGGTTTTATCCGTATCCTTTTCATCATCGTCATCCTCTGACCCGCCTGCAAACAGCATCTCGAACGGATTTTTCACCCCTGATTGTTTCTTGGCCTGGGGCATTAATAACTGAACAAGCTTCTTATTTGCTTCAACCTCAGCCTTGCCCTTTACCTCAGCCATTTTTTCTTCTTTTACCATCCTTACTGACATTTCTACCAAATCACGAACCATGGATTCCACATCACGGCCAACATAACCCACTTCGGTAAACTTTGTTGCTTCCACTTTGACAAACGGTGCCCCGACAAGTTTCGCCAGTCTTCTGGCAATTTCTGTTTTCCCAACCCCTGTTGGACCAATCATCAGGATATTTTTTGGTACAATTTCGTCTTTAATCGATTCATCGAGCTTCATGCGGCGATAACGATTTCGGAGTGCAACTGCAACCGACTTTTTAGCCTGACGCTGTCCGATGATATAGTTATTCAGCTGGTCAACAATTTGCTTAGGGGTTAAATCGATTCCCATAAAGCGGCCTCCTCATTAGTCAAGTACTTCCAATGTGATATGATCATTCGTATAAACGCATATTTCACCTGCAATTTCCAATGCCGACTGTGCGATTTCTTTAGCCGTCAGATTACTTGCATGTTTGCGTAATGCCCGACCGGCACTTAATGCATAATTACCGCCTGAGCCGATTGCCAGCATCCCATCGTCCGGTTCTATCACTTCTCCGGTACCTGAAAGCAAAAACATCTTCTCCTTATCCATGACAATCAGCATCGCTTCCAATTTGCGCAGTACCTTATCACTCCGCCATTCCTGAGCCAACTCCACGGCTGCACGCTGCAGATTTCCGTCAAATGTCTCCAGCTTTCCCTCGAATTTTTCATACAATGTAAACGCATCAGCGACAGATCCGGCAAATCCAGCCAATACTTGACCCTTGTATAATGTGCGAACTTTTTTGGCGTTATGTTTCATGACTACCGCATTCCCTAACGTTACTTGCCCATCACCACTCATCGCACATTGGCCATTATGGATGATAGCAAATATTGTTGTTGCATGCATCTCATGATTCACGATCATCACCTCTTGACTTTAATTTTCGTTCAGAAGCTCTAGGGTGGCTGTTCATATACACGTTACGCAACTGTTCCTTGGTAACGTGTGTATAAATCTGTGTCGTCGATAAATTTTCATGTCCTAACAGTTCCTGTACAGTACGAAGATCTGCCCCTGCGTTTAGCATATGTGTAGCAAAAGTATGCCTGAGTTTATGCGGGTGAATATTTACAGTTAACGCCGTTTTGTTCATCATTTTATCCAGAACAGTTCGGATGCCTCGCGTAGTTATCGGGGCTCCTCTAGCATTTAAAAAAATGCGATCGGTGTTTGTCTTCGCTTTGTCAAGAAGTACTATTCGCCCCTCGCTGATATACGTCTCCAACGCGATTTCGGCAAATCGCCCAAAAGGAATATAGCGTTCTTTTCGACCCTTGCCTTTGACAAATGCAGTCCCCAAAGAAAAGTCGATATCTTGTATTCGTAACTGCTGGCACTCGCTAACCCGCATTCCAGTTGCATAAAGCAACTCAAGCAGTGCCTGATTGCGTTGGCCCAATGGGTCTGTTGTATCATTGACTGCAAATAACTTTTCCAGTTCTTCTTCATACAAAAAATCCGGAATGGGTTTGGCTGCTTTTGGCAAGGAAACATGGATAAAGGGGTTATCTTCCACTTCCTCTTCACGATCCAAAAATTTATAAAACGTGCGCAAACCGGATATTATTCTGGACACAGATCGTCGGCTCAAATTGCTATCATACAGCATGGTTAGAAAAAGTCGTACAATTTGAGTATCGACGTCGCTCAGGTTATCTATTCCTTCGCGATGTAAAAATTGAAAAAACGTTTCCAGATCATTCAGATAATACTTCACAGTATATGGCGAGGCATTTTTCTCAATTTGCAAATACTCGACAAATGCCTCGCTACTTTCGGAAAACCTATTCAAAACTTCACCCTCTATCAAAAACGAAAAGCGCGAAATTGTTAGTCATACAAGCCCATGATTCCATCATTTCTGAACAGCGAATAAATCATATCATATAACATTCTGGAAAGCAATAGATTTAACAAAATAGCAGCAAGATTCTGAATTGAGCTTAGTCCTGCCTAATGAATCATAATCCTGGTTGATAGTACTGTCAAGTAATTTAGCTTACCAAGTGATAATTATAGCTGTTACGAATCGAATAGTCAACAAACAAGTATGAAAGACGCAAATTTACACTTATTTGCCACAAAATCAGCATTGAATGTAATCAGCTTGTCTTTTAAAACAGATGTAGTTTTTTTATTTTTTTCTTCGTTTCATCGGTGCCTAGTTCGTATAATTTGCGATAAATGGCAACCAGATACGCATCATAGTTATTTCGTTTCGCATCGACACCCCACTCATCAAATGGTTTCCCCAAAAATTTAACTGCATCATTTGCATTTTCACCTTTTTTTGTAAATAGAATTTCGATTTCTTCTACCTCTTCTGGTGTAGCATATATTTCATATTCAATACCGTTTTTAGGCAGCGAAACATCGCGGATTTCCCCCGTATCAACTGTTACAAAGTATGTTTTTCGTTCCATGGTTAGCCTCCCTTTATAAAAATGTTACCCTATTTCTCCGGGCTAAAACTTCTATATGGGAGTATTAAAAAAAGTTACCTAAATTGTCACATGTTTTAAACAGTAAACATGTCAGTTGCAAAAAAGTTTCCGCCATTATCTTGCCATTTTAAAAGTGCGTGTTCAAAAGGAGGATAAAAAGGACCGAGGTCGGCTAAGTTCGCAACGTCCTGTTGCAACGCCGGCACTAGCATGTCTGAGTGCGTCGAAGTTCTAGGCGGCGTAGCTTTGAGCACCGGAGTGTACGTAAGAGGTACATGAGGAGCGGAAAAGCAAGCCAACGAGTTCTTTAAATGAAGGCCGACTAAAAACGGGCTTGCGCTCAGGCGCTGGAGCCGGACGGGGCTCATCCGATTACAAAGTTATTCACAGCATTTAATATTTATAATTTCCTCACTAGCGTTGCATTAAAACCATTTCTGAAAGTCAATCATCTTGATTAGCTACCCGACTTAATCGGGTGAATATTCTGTCATATATTCCTTCTATAAAATTAAAAAAGAACAACGAGGGTTTAAAGGTAGC
>NZ_JBFNXI010000022.1:0-52936 GCF_040812445.1 Lentibacillus sp. L22
GCGGAAAAGCAAGCCAACGACGAAATTCGAAGTGTCATTTTTACCGGACTTTTTGAACATCCTATATAATAGTAAATGAATCATGGATGAAAATGGTAAGGGCAGTTGTAATAAGGTTTGAAATATTTTAGGGCCAGTTCTCCACTAATGCGGTGTAGGACTGACCCCGTTATTTCCATTATTTCGCCATTTCCAATAAGGTTAGTACATCTTTGGAAGCGGTCGAAAAAGATGATGACTGAATATCATCTTTGATGCGATTAATCAGATCAACTGCTTTTGGGTTGGTCACTGTCAGGATCTTCACATCTCCATTAAACATGTCGTTGATCTCTTCCTTGGCTTGATCAAGATTATCGTAGCTTTTATCCCGATCTTTGTTTACTCCTGCTGGTGGCTCTCCATGACCAGACATCCCCCTGGTGCCGCTTAACACGTCGTTTTGCGTGTGGTCGTACTCATGGCTCGTTGTTTCTTTCGTATTTCTTGCCAAGACGACGGAATCATCAATTACGAATACTTTCACACCGGTAATACCTTGTCCTTTTAAAATGGATTCAAAATACGATGACACACCACCTTCATGAATTCCGGAACTTCCGATTGAACCATAAATGCTGTTTCCCATTCCCGAGTAAGTCGTGCCATCCCGATTGGTTGTACTTGTCTTATCACTAATCTCACTGGGGATAATATCTGGGTTATTTACATCTCCTTGATGATGATCGGCAACGTCCATGGTTTTTCCATCTTGCAACTCATTGGCATCGGCAGCTCCCTGATCGTTCTGACACGCAGAAACAATAAGGATCATACCAAGAAAAAGCATCAGTATGGGTCCTTTCCAAACTGTTTTCATCCACTACACCTCCATGTTTATAGTTTCACTTATCATGCCCCGTTTTTTTTCATGCATGAGTGGTTAATTATGGTGACATAATAAGCACGAATAAACGGGAAGGAGGTTTTTTAATTGGCAGATGACAATAATCAGGACCAACAGGAAAAAGATGTATCAAGGAGAAAGTTTTTACGCAATTCCGGGATAGCTGTTGGTGGACTGGCCGTTGGCGGCGTCGTCGGCAGTCTGATCCCATGGGGTACAACTGATAATGATAGAAACCAAGTGAAAAACCAAACGGCAAACCAAAAAGGAAAAAATTATAATCACGCCTTAATGTATTTAACGAAAGCCGAGTTTCAAACAGTTGAAGCTGCAACCGAACGGATCTTTCCAAAGGATGATCGCGGGCCGGGTGCAAAAGATCTTGGCGTGCCGTACTATATTGATCATCAATTGGCTGGTTCATATGGTTTTAATGCCAGGGATTATATGGAGCCACCGTTTTATCATGGTGAGAAGGTTCAAGGGTATCAAGGCCGACTGAAACGCCGGGAAATATTCCGGATTGGTTTGCGTGAACTGGACAACCAAAGCCAACAAAAACACAAAAAAAAGTTTAAAGACCTGACCGATGAACAAATGGATAAAATGTTACAGGGCTTTGAAGGAGACAAGATAAAATTAAGCACGGTTTCACCAAGTGGATTTTTTGAATTATTAAGGAGTATGACATTAGAGGGATTATACAGTGATCCCCTTTATGGTGGAAATATTAATATGGATGCGTGGCGAATGCGAAACTACCCAGGGGATCAAATGGGTTACATGGATGTCATTGAAAAAGATTTTCAGAAAATCGAGCCAAGCAGTCTCCGCGATCATATGTAATAGAAGAGAAGAGGTGGCTAAATATGGCGAAAAAGATGCCAAAAACAGATGTTGTTATTGTTGGAGTTGGCTGGGGCGGCGGGATTATTGCCTCTGAGTTAACTAAAAAAGGTCTTCAGGTTGTTGGCCTTGAAAAGGGTGAAGAGCGACATACAGAAGATTATTATATGGTGCATGATGAATTACGTTATGCCGTTCGCAAAGAATTAATGCAGGATTTATCCAAGGAAACCTTAACATTCAGAAGTAATGAAAAAATGCGTGCCTTGCCGATGCGACAATATGGCTCGTTTCTATTAGGGGAAGGACTTGGCGGGGCAGGCGTGCATTGGAATGGACAAGCTTTTCGTTTTCTGCCGTATGATTTCGAAATCCGCAGTAAAACAATTGATCGCTATGGAAAGGACAAAATTCCGGCCGATATGACGATTCAAGATTGGGGGATTACCTATGATGAACTCGAGCCCTATTTTGATCAATTCGAGAAGATGGCTGGTATTTCCGGTGAAGAAAATCCATTAGGAGGAAAACGTTCGGATAAATATCCAACCGGACCTATGAAGCATTCCAAGCAAATGGACTTATTTAAAAAGGCTACCGAAAATTTAAAATACCATCCGTATACGATCCCATCGGCGAATTTGTCGGAAAACTATACGAACCCGGATGGCATTGCCCGGTCTGCATGTCAATACTGTTCTTTTTGTGAGCGGTTCGGCTGTGAATATGGGGCAAAGGCTGATCCGGTTGTAACGGTTATTCCAGTTGCCAATAAAACAGGAAAATTTGACTTACGGACACATTCCTGGGTACGACGGATTGTACATAAGGGCGGGAAAGCAACAGGAGTGCTTTATACCGATACGACAACAGGTGAAGAGATTGAACAGCCGGCAGATATTGTTGTGGTAACCTCCTATGTGTTTAATAATGTAAAATTGTTGCTTAACTCAAAAGTAGGTCGTCCCTATGATCCCGCGACAGGAAACGGTGTAATTGGAAAAAACTACGCCTATCAAGTTATTAAGGGTGCAGCTACCGGTTTTTTTAAAGATCAGGAATTTAATAACTTTGCTGGTGCTGGTGCTCTGGGCATGGCTATTGATGATTTTAATGGGGATAATTTTGATCATTCCGATTTGAATTTTATTCATGGCGGCTACCTTGCACTAACCCAACCCGGGGCGAGACCAATCGAGAACAATCCAATTCCAAAGGGCTCTCCGACCTGGGGGGCAGATTTTAAGAAAAATTCGCTTGAGTATGTGAACAAGACGTTATCAGTCGGGGCAATGGGTGCGAGTATGCCTTACAAACATCACTATCTTGATCTCGATCCAACGTACAAAGACACGTTTGGTGATCCGCTCATCCGTATGACTTTTGATTTTGAGGATCAAGACAGCGAATTGGCCAAGTTTACTGCTAGTAAGGCTAGCGAGATTTTAAAAGAAATGGGTGCCGATCAGATTGATTCCATGGATGAATTGGGACCATATGATATCACAACGTATCAATCCACTCACAATACAGGCGGTGTCATCATGGGTGCTGACCCTGACTCATCTGCAGTGAACAATTACTCACAAATGTGGGACATGGATAACGTGTTTGTGGTTGGCGCATCGGCATTTGCCCATAACAGTGGCTACAATCCGACAGGGACGGTTGGTGCAATGGCTTACCGGGCTTCAGAAGGTATCCTGAAGTATAATAAGAATGGTGGTATGCTTGTTTAAACCTGACAGGGGTACCGATTGGGTTTTAATTTAGACTACACCTCAGTAATTTTATAGAGCAGAGCACATTTATGATTATCTTTGGTTTGTGGTAACTTCCGCCTTCAAAATAGAAGGCGGAAGTAAATATTTACCTTCCAATTTCTTTGATTTCACTTTCATTCAGTCCGGTGTGTTTAGCAATTAATTCGATACTTATCCCGTCCTTTATCAGGTTTTTGGTTACTTCAATTGTTTTTTCTTCTCTCCTATTTTTTCTCCAGTTTCCTCATCTCTTTTTTCAATCAAATCCAAATGTCGTTCAAATCCCGAAGTCATTTCACTAACCTCCTTTGCTACATTAATTATTTTCATTGCCTGATCACGATTGTTTCAGGTAGTCGTTTGACCACAATTCGTTTCATCCATTTTAAAAATACGGATCCCAGTATATAAAAGAGGAATTTGACCAACGAATGTGGAAATACTTCATAGCAGGTAAATATGATGAGGTGAAAACGTGCGATATATGAAATTTGGTGTTTGTGGGCTTGTGCTTCTGGCTTTAGTCATGCTTGCATCACCGATATCTTCAAACTATGATGAAGAATTTGTATCGAAGGCAAAGGAGATGCGTGTAATGAAACAACAAACCCGATCGGACGAAACAAGTTCCTTGAAAAAGCCGTTAGACAAATTGATTCAACAGGAACCCCTCCTGGACGGCGCGCTCGTTGGCATAAGCATTCGTTCCGCTGACACGGGCAACATTTTGTACGAGCATTTGGGAGATACAAGATTACGACCGGCATCCAATCTGAAACTCTTAACAGCCGCATCCGCTCTTTCTACACTAGGCGATGATTATACTTTTCCCACTGAGTTGCGAACAGATGGTACGGAGAAAGGAAACAAACTTCAAGGCAATCTTTATTTAAAGGGAAAAGGGGATCCAACCCTACTTCCTGACGACTTCGGGACGTTTGCCAAAAAAATAAAGAATAGGGGGATCGAAACCATTGAAGGCGATATTATTGGTGATGATTCATGGTATGATGATGACCGTCTCTCTCCGGATTTAATTTGGAATGATGAACAGTATTACTACGGTGCCCAAATATCAGCGTTAACTGTTTCGCCGGACAAGGATTATGATGCCGGAACTGTGATTGTTAATGTTCGTCCGGGCAGTGCTGTTGGTGTGAAGCCGACATTTTCAATCAAACCCGCGACCGATTACGTACAAATTGTCAATAAGGCAGAAACGGTTGCTGCCGGGGAGGAAGCGGATATTACCGTTGAACGGGAACATGGATCGAATACGATTATCATCAACGGAACCATTCCTGTTGGATCCGCTGATGTCCGTGAATGGATGGCAGTTTGGGAGCCAACGGACTATGCATTGAATTTGTTTCAGCAGGCATTGGAAAAGAATGATATTTCCTGGACAGGAGAGGTAAAGAGCGGTAAAACGCCTGCCAAGACGAAGAAGCTTTTTTCCCGCCAATCCATGCCACTGTCGGATTTGCTTGTTCCGTTTATGAAATTGAGCAATAATACGCATGCAGAGGTACTTGTAAAGGAAATGGGGAAGAAAAAGAAACGGGAAGGCAGCTGGGAGAATGGGCTGGAGGTGATGGGAAAAGAGCTGGACGATTTTGGTTTAGATAAAGATTCTATGATTATCCATGATGGTTCAGGAATCTCCCACGTTGATTTGATCCAGCCTCATGAAATTACGAAATTACTATATCAGGTGCAAAATAAGGATTGGTTTTCTTTCTATTTAAATGCGCTACCAGTTGCCGGTGAAAAAGAAAAAATGACGGGTGGCACATTACGTGAGCGGATGAAAGATTTACAGGGGAAGGTACGTGCTAAAACGGGAACGATTGATGGAGTAAGCACATTATCAGGATATATGGAAACAAAAGCTGGTGATAAACTTATCTTTTCCATTATGTTGAATAATTTGCTGGATGAGGAAGAAGGGCCGGAGATAGAGGATAAGTTGGTACAAATTATTTTTGATCATGGTTGAATCTACAAATAGACAGCAAAAAAAGGGAATCAGTGCGATTCCCTTTTTTTGCTGATTCGTAACAAGCAACTACGCTTTTCGATAGTTCCCCAAGCTTATTGGAAACTATTATTGTTATTTTGTTGCTGAGTAGCCTGCGATTGCGGCTGCTGTGACTGTTGTACTTGTTGCAATGCTTGTTGCACTTGCTGTTGTGCCTGCTGCAATTGTGTGTTTTGCTGGGCACCGGCATTAGCTTGTGCATTTTGTAGTTGTTGCTGGGCTTGCTGCAACTGTTGTTGTGCTTGTTGCACTTGCTGCGGATTTGCACTAGATTGTGCCTGCTGCACTGCTTGTTGCGCTTGTTGAGCCTGTTGCAGTGCTTGCTGCGCCTGCTGTTGATTTTGCTGTTGATTCTGGTTTTGATTTTGATTTGCCATCATAAAACCTCCCACGATTTTTTAGAGCAGATGCTCACAGTTACTATGGTTTACGAATTTGCGCTAGTTATGTATATTTATCAAAAAAAGACTCACAACTGCTGTCTGGAAAAAGTAAACCGCCGATAAAAGTGGAAAAATCGCCGATAAATTGTGCCAAATCGCCGTAAAAATAGTAAAGGTCGCTGATAAAAGCACCAAAACCGCCGATAAACTTTTTACACCCAGTTTAGTGTAAAAAGTTTAGCAGCAAAGTTGGCAGGAATGGTCGTGCATATCAGCTACTCGTGTTGGCAGATAATTCATTGCTTTGCGGCGTATGATGCTTATGCTGCCATGATTGATGAACCATAAATAAGATCGTGGTAACAACAACTAATAGGGCACATAACAAATATAGACTTGGGAATCCGAAACCACTTACGACAAAGCCCCAGATAAATGATCCAACCGCGATTCCGGTATCATACACCATGAAAAATGTTGCTGTTGCATGGCTGCTTCGGTGACTCGGTGCTGCTTGAATCGCCATCGTTTGAAAACTTGGCAGGATGGTTCCATAACCAAGCCCGGTTAAAGCCGCTGATAAAAGCAGCATCCAGCCGTTGTGTGTAATACTTAATGCAGCAAGACCAACCGCGAAAAGCAATAGACATGGCAGAATCACATATTTAGGTCCCTTCGTATCAAATAATGGGCCGAAATATGGCCGCGATATGATCATGACAATCGCGAACACTAAAAAGAAATAGCTCGAAACAGATGCAAGCCCAATAGACTCCGAATAAACAGAAACAAAGGAAAGCACACTTGCATATGCCAGAGACGCCAAACTGCATATTAATGAAATTGGTAGTGCTTTTAATTCAATCATATCGTGCAACGAAAACTTTTTGTTAACTTGTTCCTGTTGTGTATTCGTATTTTGCGCAACATGGACTACCAGGGAACAGACGATACCGCCAATCATTAGTATGCTAAGTGTTGTAAACAGTACTTGAAACGATACAAATTGCAGTAAAGTTAAACTAATGAATGGACCAGCAACAACTGCCAGATTCATTGCCATGGCAAAATAACCAAGTCCTTCCCCGCGACGTTTTTCCGGAATAACATCGGCTGCTATTGCTCCGGTTGCGGTTGAAATCACCCCAAATGAAATTCCGTGAAAAAGTCGCAATAACATTAATGGCATGAATTGATCTGTCCAGATGTAAACAAACGTTGTTGCAGTATAGATGGCTACACAAATAATGAGCCCTTTTTTCTTTCCAACCCAATCCAAAAATTTGGCCGAGAATGGTCGCACAATGATGGCGGTTATCAGCATTAATGTGACTGCTAGTCCACCCTGTGCATTCGTTCCACCCAGTTGTTTAATGACGAAGATTGGCAAGGTTGTTAACAAGGCATAAAACGTCAAGTATACCATAAACTGGGTTACGGAAATTCCAATAAAACTTTTTGTCCAAATTGGTTCCTGATAATTTTTATTCAATCCAATTCCTCTCCTGTAGCATTTATTTTTAATAATAGTTGTTGTAAATCCGCTTTTTCTTCCGATGTAAAACTAGCCAGCATGCTCTCTTCCAACCGATCCATTTTCTGATGGATGGTCGCAAATTTATCTTTGGCATCACTTGTTAGTGCAATAACACGTTCACGTTTGTCGTTACCCTGTGTACGAATGATCCAGCCGTTATTTTCCAATCGTGTAATTGTTCTCGTAACGGTCGGTGCCTCAACATTTAAATATTTCCAGATTTCTGTTTGTGTCATCGAACCAAATTTTTCAAGACAGTAAATAATCGACCACTGGGATGCATATAAGCCATATTCACGCAGCAGGTTATTCATTTCTTTGGCAATGTAACGGTAGCGCTGGTTTAATAAGTGAAATAAATCGCGATTCATATTACTGTTCATAACCTCACTCCTGTATAATACTTACCTAGGTAAATAATTTAACCTAGCTTATATTACGCCTTTTACATTGATTTGTAAAGAGGGGAGTAAATTCTGATTTTATTAAGGAAAGTACGCTTATTTAAAATCAATGGAAGGGTGGTAGCCTCCAAGCGTCAATTTCATCTATTTACAGGTGATAAACCGAGCGAATGCGTTTAATAGATGACTGGAAAATATGGAAAATCTTTTTAAAAAAAGGGTTATCACGGTCGATTGCAATGAAAAAACACGAAGAATCAGCCGAGAGCAGGGATAGGAAAGGAAAAAATCCGAGAAAAAGTTGAGAGTATAGCCGTCATGTTTAAAAGAAAGGAAGGTGAGGCGGATAAGAGAGAAAAAAATCGGGTTGCAATAGAAAGGTACGACAATGCAAAAGTTCACATAAAAATTGGAAGGGTCTTTCAAAAGGAGACCCCTCCATTCCGACCATGTGTTAAGTAATTATGGTTCACTCGGATCATATTCATCATAAATCAGCCTGGTGACTTTTGTTGAATCGCTATGTTCGACTTCTGATCGAGTAGCATCTTCGCCATACGAATCTTCTTCATCGATTCCCGGTGCAACAACATCATGATCTATTCGAGTTTGTCCGTTCTTTTTATTCATTTTTTTATCCAATACTTATCCCTCCAATCGTGTTTTTATTCTTTGTTGTAAACAATCAAATTATGACATAGAGATTATATTGTTACCCACATTAAAAAATCTTCTACCCCGGTCGATATTATCATTTTTGGGTCAATATAGTAGCCCGTTCGGTTGATGTTCCGGTTTTTCTGGACGATATAGCGATTCACCAGGTCGAAATCCCCGTTTATTTGGTCGATATAGCAGCCCACACGGTCGATGTTAACCATTATTCGGTCGAAGCCCCTACCCGCGTGATCGATTTTCTGATTATCCAGTTCATATCCACCCGCACCCGATCAATATATAAGTTTTTCAAACAATTCAATACTCAAGCTTTGTTAATATCAGTAAGGATTTTCCGTGAAACTAATGAAAAATTCGCCTAATGATGTATGAAATAGTATACTTGCATATATGTAAAACAAGTCATCAAGGTCCGTTCCATTCATGAAAAGGTAGCAAACCAAAGAAGAGATTTTTTACATAAATTAAGTTACCATTTGGCAAAAGACTATTCCATTATTGCTGTGGAGGATCTTGACATCCGTCGTATGGTAACCAATAAAAATAAGATAGAAAAGCTGTGGAACAGTAAGGAAATGATGCGAAAAGTGAGGGAGTCTTATGAATAAACATAAATACATGATCGGGGTAGATATCGGTACAACAAGTACAAAGGCGGTTTTATACCGGGAAACAGGGGAAATTGTCGCGAACGAAAATAATGGCTATACATTGTCTACACCTGATATAGCAACTGCTGAACAGGATCCGGAAGAAATTTTTCAGGCGGTGCTTTTATCCATCCGCAACGTGATGAAAAATGCCGAAATAGACCCGGAAAATTTATCTTTTATCTCATTCAGCAGCGCGATGCACAGTATCATTGCCATGGACAAAAATGATCAACCTTTAACTCCATGTATTACCTGGGCAGATAATCGAAGTGCACATTGGGCCACAAAAATCAAGGAAGATTTAAACGGCAAGGATATTTACAGGCGAACCGGTACGCCGATTCATCCAATGTCGCCGCTTTGTAAAATTGCCTGGATGGAACATGATCAACCTGACCTGGCCAAACAAACGAAAAAGTATATCGGCATCAAGGAGTATATCTTCTATCAATTATTTGGCGATTACGTGGTTGATTATTCGATTGCGTCTGCGATGGGGTTAATGAATCTGAAAGCGCTGAAATGGGATCAACAGGCGCTTGAGGTTGCCGGTATTTCAGAGGATAAACTGTCACGACTTGTGTCTACAAAAGAAATAATGACCGGTTGCCACAAACTGTTCGCAGAGGAAATGGGGATTCTTCCAGAAACGCCATTTGTCATTGGGGCAAGTGATGGGGTGCTGTCAAATATTGGTGTAAATTCCATCAAAAAAGGCGAGGTTGCCGTAACGATCGGGACAAGTGGCGCAATTCGTACCGTTATCCCCAAACCGCATACCGATGAAAAGGGGCGTATTTTTTGTTATGCCTTAACGGAAGACCACTGGGTTATTGGTGGACCGGTTAACAATGGCGGGATGGTATTGCGATGGATCCGTGATGAATTTGCTGCAAGTGAGGTGGAGACTGCGAAACGACTTGGTGTCGACTCGTATGAAGTGTTAACGAGAATTGCCGATCGCGTGGAACCAGGGGCAAACGGCTTACTTTTCCATCCGTTCTTAGCAGGCGAAAGGGCACCATTATGGAATGCGGATGTACGCGGTTCATTTATTGGCCTAACCCTGAATCATCAGAAAGAACATATGGTAAGAGCAGCTTTGGAAGGGGTTATCTTTAATTTATATTCTGTGTTCCTGGCCTTGGTGGAAGTGATGGATACACCAGTGACGGCGATCAAAGCAACAGGTGGGTTTGCCAGATCAAAAACATGGCGGCAAATGATGGCAGATATTTTTGACCAAAATGTCATTATTCCGGAAAGTTACGAGTCTTCTTGTTTGGGCGCATGCCTGTTAGGGTTGTACGCACAGGGTAAAATTGATTCATTTGATGTGGTAGAAGAACTTGTTGGTGCAACCTATAAACATCAACCAAATCCGGAACATGTTAAAGCATATAGAAAACTCATGCCCATTTTTATTAGCATTTCCCGCGTTTTGGAATCAGAATATGAAAAACTGGCAGCATATCAAAAGGAAAAATATTGATGATGGGAGTATAGTTGTCACGAGCATGGAAACCAATGAAAAATCCTTGACAAAGTTGGAATTATACGAAAAGTTAGCGCAAGTAGAGGCGCAAATCAATAACGGAGAAGAACCTTTGGATGGGGAAAAAAGTCTTTAACGACCTAAAAAATATGCCGGAAAATAAATATGTGGACAAGGGGGGTTGGGAGAAGGAACAATTAGCTTATCAGCACCGATAACTCCTTGTTCCTCCCCTCATTATTCTACCCTTTTGGCGAATTACCTTCTTCATGAAACGCCCCAGCAACTTCCCGGTTATTATTCATCTGGAACTCGAGATTGCTCCTCAACGGACGTATTGCCTTTCTTGATGAAGAAGCTTAGCACGATACCAATTGCAGAGAGTACTGTAATGATCATAAAGGCGACATTTACGCCATGAATCATTGGGTATGGTATATTCGGTTTATGTTCGGCCGCTGCACCCGTTGTGGTCATGACTGTAATCACAATAGCTGTTCCAATCGATGCTGCAACCTGGCGCATGGTATTGGTCATCGCCGTACCATGCGGAATCAGTTCTTTTGGAAGCTGGTTTAATCCGGCTGTCGTTGCAGGCATCATAACCATGGAGATACCGAACATCCGAATGGCGTACAACAACATGACCATGAACATGGACGTTTCAACACTCAGATTGGAAAAGGCAAAGGTGGTAACCGTAATAATCGTGAACCCGATGACCGATAACCATCTCGCTCCGAACCGGTCAAATATGAGACCTGTAATCGGAGACATCATCCCATTCACGAGTGCGCCTGGCAAGATGGCGATACCTGCTTCCATTGCCGTAAAGTCACGCATGTTTTGCATATAGAGCGGAATTAATGTCTCGGCACCGATCAGTCCCATAAATGCGATCATGGGGAGAATCACAGACAATGTGAAAATAAAGTTTTTAAACACCCGGAATTCCAGCATAGGAACTTTCATACGCAATTGACGGATAATGAAAAGAACCAATGCTGCTGCACCAACAACTAGAGTGGTAATGGTGATGATACTCCCCCATCCATTGTTGCCCGCGCTCGTAAAGCCATATAAAAATCCGCCAAAACCAAAGGATGACAAGATAATCGATAACATGTCAAGTTTCGGATACGTCAACTCCGTCACATTTTTCATGACTTTGGTAGCAACCAATATCTCAATGATGGCAATTGGCAGTATAATAAGGAATATAGCCCGCCAGGAAATATTCGTAATGATCCAGCCGGACAAAGCGGGACCAATCGCAGGAGCGAAAGAAATCACTAGCCCCACGAGCCCCATTGCCACCCCGCGACTCTTGACAGGGAAAATCAACAAAAATACGGTTTGCATTAGCGGCATGATAACCCCCGCACCAGTGGATTGAATAATTCGGCCCAACAATAGCGTACCAAAATTCGGGGCGATGGCGGAAAACGCTGTTCCAACAGCAAACACACTCATTGCGGTGATAAATAGCTGTCTCGTTGTGAACCGTTCAATCAAAAACGCCGTGACAGGAATCATCACGCCGTTGACAAGCATAAAAACGGTAGTCAGCCATTGACCGGTGTTGGCACTCACATGCATTTCGTTCATAATTGGTGGAATAGCTGTAATCATCGTGGTTTGATTTAAAATAGAAATGAATCCACCTGCAAGGAGTAGGATAATGATTGACTTTTTATTAAAAGATTGCAATTCTCGGTGCCCCCACTTCCTTTTAAGATTAATAGAATACAAATAATACTACAGAAAAAGTTTGAGCATGTCGAATTAGATGTTTTGCTTTGCTTCGTTAAAAAATGATATTTATTTTATTTGTTAGAAACTTTTGGCTCAACAACAATTTATGGGGAACATAATCCTGCAAAATTGATTAATAAAGAAGAAAAATCCTAACATCTGTCGTATTTGTTAAGTAGCGATAAGTTAAAATAGAGAATATGTACATTAGGAAAATTCCAGAGAGGTGATCCCGGTTGTTAATAAAACCAGAAAAATTAAGATCAGGGGATAGAATAGCAACAGTAAGCCCTTCTTCGGGCGGGGCTGGTGATTCAAATATTAGATGGCGCTATGATCAAGGTGTTAAAAGATTGGAAACCGTTTTTGGTCTTGAGGTTGTTCCAATGCCAAATAGCTTAAAGGGATCAAATTACCTCTATGAAAACCCACAGTTACGCGCAGAGGATTTGATGACGGCCTTTAAGGATAAGAGCATTAAAGGAATCATTGCAAATATTGGCGGTGAGGATAGTATTCGATTGCTTCCTTATATTGATTTTGATGTGATTCGTGATAACCCGAAGATTTTTATGGGGTATAGCGATGTTACGATTTCTCATTTGTTTTGTCACAAGGCGGGTGTTTCATCTTTTTACGGCCCTGCGGTTTTGACAGATTTTGCTGAAAATGTTGAGATGGATTCATATACGGTTGAAATGATAAGATGGACACTTTTTTCAAATGAGATCATAGGTGACATTCAACCGGCTAAAAAGTGGACAAGCGAGTTTTTGGAATGGGATGAAGTGAATAAATACAAACGGCGTACAATGCAACAAAATTCAGGTTATGAGGTGCTTCAAGGTTCTAAAGTTGTGCAAGGAAGGTTAATAGGTGGTTGTATCGAGACTTTAGAATTCGCGAAAGGAACAGAAATTTGGCCTGAACTATCATACTGGAAGAAAAGTATCATTTTCTTTGAAACCTCGGAGGAAAAACCGGATCCCGGCTTTATAAAAAGGTGGTTACGAAACTATGCTGCACAAGGCATTTTGCAGGTGGTAAGTGGAATTATATTTGGAAAGCCTCAGGATGAACAATATTATGAAGCGTATAAAGGGGTCATTATACAGGTTATGAGAGAGTATGATTTGGAAAATTTGCCGATTCTTTATAACTTGAATTTCGGTCATACGGAGCCAAAGTTTATATTACCATATGGTGCGATCGCAGAAATTAATTGTAGCATGAAGACTTTTTCGATTTTGGAAAATGGCGTTGAATAGGGTAGCTTATTGAAGATCACAGCAACAGGATATGAAGGAAAAGCATCCTCCATTGTCTGAAACCAAAGTTATAAACAATGAAAAAGAGAGATAAATAATTATTTGGCTGGATTGTTTTATTGGGGTTAAGCACCAAAGGGAAGAGTACGAAAAATGATCAGCAAACTACTGTACATTGGAAGAGGAGATTTATGATTATTAAAAATCCCAAGTGCTTGTTCAACCTTAAAAAAGTCGATCAATACTATTACCTTATATAATAAAGGAGATTAACGAAAAATTGGGACTGACATTAGTTTTAGCAGAAAAACCATCCGTAGCAAAAAACATTGCAGATGCCTTAAACATAAAGCATAAACAGGATGGATATTATCAAGGAACAAATTATATTATTACCTGGGCGTTTGGTCACCTGGTTCAACTCTATGATGCGAAAGACTATGACAGTAAAATGGCGCGCTGGAAGCTGGAGAATTTTCCGTTTATCCCGGAAAATTTTAAGTATAAGGTGAAGGGAAATCCAAGAAACAGAGAGCAGGCAGATCCAGGGGCAGCCAAACAACTGAAGGTGATTCACCGGTTAATGCAGCGAACCGATGTCAATAGGATCGTTTCCGCCTGTGACTATGATCGGGAAGGGCAGCTAATTGGTGATAGTATTATTTACCGGGCCAAACCACAAAAGCCTGTATACCGTCTATTATTAAATGAATGGACACTCGATGAAGTACTTCAAGGACTTGAAAATTTGCAACCGAATAAAACCATGCGCCCATTACAAGATGCTGGCGTATCCCGACAATGGGCGGATTGGGTGATTGGTATTAATTTGACCTCCGTTGCTACACTAAAATATCAAAAGGGAAGGGGAAAGGCGCTCAATATTGGTCGAGTGTTATTGCCGACATTGAAAATTATTTATGATCGCGACAAGGAAATTGAAACCTTTAAACCCGAGGATTATTTTAAACTAACTGCGACATTCCAAACCGTCAGCAATCAATCATACGAAGGTACATATATCGAGGAAAAACAAGAAAAATTCAAGGATAAAACGTATCTTGAGCAAGTCCGCCAGCAGATTCAGGAAAAACAAGGGACAATCACCGACAAACAAGTAGAAAAGAAAAAGGAATTTGCCCCGCTCTTATTTAACCTGTCCAATTTACAAGGGTATATCACCAATAAATTCAAGGGCTGGACATCGGATAAGGTGTTAAAAGTTGCTCAAACCTTATATGAAAAGAAATATATTACCTATCCACGAACATCGAGTGTTGCATTGGAGGAAAGTCTAGTCGGCAAAACAGCCAAGGTTCTGAAAACGTTAGCCGAGGATCTGCCCTATAAAGACGAGATAAAGTTCCACAAATCGAAGCGGGTTTTTAACAATGCCAAAGTGGAAAGTCATAGTGCGATTACACCGACTTATGTGAAACCAAAACGGCTGTCTGGTGATGAACAAATCGTGTACACAGCCATTAAAAATCACTTTATCATGCAATTTATGCCGGTGGCGGAATATGAAGAAACGAAACTGGCGACCAAAATCGAGGCGACAAAAGGGTATTTTGCATCCAAAGGAAGGGTTCAACTTGTGGAAGGTTGGAAAAAGGTTGAAAGCATTCAATCCAAGGAGAATCTATTGCCAAATGTTACAGCAGGTGAGCAAGTTAGTTTACTAGAATCCAAGGTTACTTCGCATGTGACCAAACCGCCGAAACAACACACAGAAAAAACACTATTGCGGGTCATGGAAACGTGCGGGAAAAATTATCGGGACGAAGAAGTGGAACAAATTTTAACCGGATTTAGCATTGGAACCCCAGCAACCAGGGCGGAAACCATTAAAAAATTAAAGGATGTTGGCTATATTTCCGGGAAGGGAAAAAACCTTTCATGCACGGAACTGGGACGAAAGCTTGTTGAAACATTTCCGGTAAAAGATTTGTTTGATCTGGAATTTACCGGACGGCTGGAAATGGCACTTGCAGATATTCAAAAAGGCAAGATGAAGAAACAGGAATTCTTGCAGGTTATTTTTGGATTTACTAACAAATCGGTCGCAACCATTAAAGCGGATCAAGATGTGGTGATTCATGAAGTGTCATCCCCATCGAAAACGCTGGAAGTATTGGGCACATGCCCGGAATGCGGTGGGAAAGTCATTGAGGGCAAAAAAGGATTTGGCTGCAGTAATTGGAAAAACGGTTGCAAGTTTGTCATCTGGAAGGATGATAAGTACTTGCAAACGATGAAAAAACGAGCAACTAAGACGATGGTCAAGCAATTATTGAAAAATAAACGCGCCTATGTCAAAGGCTTAACAAGTAAAAAGGGCAATAAATTTAACGCCTATTTGCAGTATGAGAAAAACCCGGATAAGGCGTATTATAGTTGGAAAATGGATTTTGGGAAGTAGCCGAGTGATAAAAACACATTTCAAAGGGTACCCCAGGGGACAGCATCATCTCCTGGGTTTATGCTTGTCATAATTAGTACCGAACATTTTGCTTCCGGAAAGTTACATGAGCACATGCATTGTAAAAGGCAGTATAATATTTAAACTTGACAATACCTAACAGGGGTATGGTAGGATAGAGGAGGTTAAGGAGGTTAAAAAGGGAGGGAAAAAGTTGAAGAAAACGTTAAATGTTCAAGGTATGTCATGCGGTCATTGCAACATGTCAGTTGAGGGTGCAGTACATAAATTGGCTGGTGTATCGGCAGCTGAAGTTAATTTGGAAGCGGGCAGTGTGGATGTTGTCTTTGATGATTCAAGCGTTAATGTTGATGCCATGAAAGAAGTTATTGAAGAACAAGGCTATGATGTTGTAGCCTAATATAAGAATGAAAAGCTGGTATACGGAAATCAGTACTTATATGTAAAAGATTGAAGGCATGATAAAAAATAAGCCATGGTAGGAATTTATTCAGGTGGAGGTAAGTGATAATGAAAATAAAAAAATCACTCATTGGGTTAGTTTCTTTAATGATGGTTTTTGTTTTGGCGGCTTGTACAGGAAATGATGAAACGTCACCCGAAGATAATGCAGATATGAATAAAGGAAAGTCTGATTCCATGGAAGAAGAAATGGACCATTCCGGTATGGATCATTCAAGTTCAGGTGAAGTTCCGGAAGATTTAACTGTTGCAGAAAACCCAACCTACCCAGTCGGGAGTCAAGCAGTTATGTATGCGGACCACATGAAAGGAATGGATGGTGCCACAGCAACCGTTACTGGGGCATTTGAGACAACTGTTTATGCCGTTTCTTATACCCCCACGACTGGTGGAGAGCCAGTAGAGAATCATAAATGGGTTATTCATGAAGAGATTAAAAATGCCGGAAAAGAGCCATTTGAAGCTGGAGATGAAGTAGAATTAACTGCCGATCATATGGAAGGAATGGATGGCGCCACCGCTACGATTGATTCAGCAGAACAAACAACCGTTTATATGGTGAGCTACACGGATACGGAGACTGGTAAGGAAGTGGAAAATCATAAATGGGTGACGGAAGAAGAACTTTCACCGGTGAAATAAATTCATAGGGAACGATAAGCATTCTTATAGGACGAGAAATGCCTCCTGCTGTGGATGTGAAGACTATGATGTAAGGCAACACAGCAAGTAACATCAATTGGGTTTCGGAGGAATAAATATGGAGTGTACAAATATCAATATTGTGGTATACAGTAATTAGAAAGTCATATATTATGAAAAACCGCACCATGCTTCCAACATGGCGCGGCTACAATAAGACCAAACCCCAGCAAGAGGGGCTAGGCAGAAGGTGAAAATAATCCCTCAAGGCCCGCTAAAGCGCATGAGGGATTATTTTTTGTTCTGCCCGTATAACAGTTATTTCTTTTCATCGAAATGGCGAATAGGAATAACCTGTCCTGGATCAGCTTGAAAGGTTACCATTTCACTTTATACAAAACCTGGTAAGAGGCTGTTGACAAATCAACTGATTGGCCATATAATTGCTTCGAATTCGAGATAAATAAGGGAAGGAATGGTATGTGTGGATAAGATTCAACAAGAGGAAGAATTGTCTTTGAAGCTATTTGTTGTTTTGACCCGGGCTTTGGAATCAATAAACAAGCGTGTCGAAGAAGATATAAAATGTTTGGGATTAAACCCGACTGAATTTGCTGTACTTGAGCTCATTTACAGTAAAGGCGAACAGCCAATCCAAAAAATTGGTGAAAAGGTATTGATTGCGAGTAGCAGTATTACGTATGTAGTAGATAAGCTGGAGAAGAAAAATTTATTAAAAAGAAAACCTTGTCCCAAGGATCGACGTGTCACGTATGCGGCAATCACAACAGCCGGTACTGAGTTAATGGATGATGTTTTTCCTAAGCATCAATTGGCTCTAAATGAAATCTGTGCGGGCTTGGATAGTAATGAAAAAAAGGTGATGATTGAACAACTAAAAAAGTTAGGATATCATGCACAGAATTTATAATTTTATTACACCCAACTATCTCGAATTCATAATATATGAAATAAGAATTTTTTTAAATAAGCATTGGAGGATTTCATTATGGAAAATTTAAAAGGTATACATCACGTAACAGCAATTACAAGCAGTGCAGAAAAAAACTATGAATTCTTTACGTATGTTTTAGGAATGCGACTAGTTAAAAAAACAGTAAATCAGGACGATATTCAAACGTATCATTTGTTTTTTGCGGATGACAAAGGGAGCGCGGGAACAGACATGACGTTTTTTGATTTTCCGGGCATTCCAAAAGGGGTTCATGGTACAAATGAGATTGCCAAAACATCCTTCCGTGTGCCGAACGATCAAGCCCTGGATTATTGGGTGAAACGTTTTGATCGTCTTCAAGTAAAACACACGGGGATAAAAGAGCAGTTTGGGAAAAAGACACTTTCATTTGTCGACTTTGATGACCAACAATATCAGTTAATCTCTGATGAAAACAATAAAGGTGTCGCAGCAGGAACGCCATGGCAAAAAGGCCCCATTCCTTTAGAATTTGCGATTACGGGATTAGGACCCATTGTTGTCCGTGTCGATAATATAGATTACTTTAAAGAATTAATGGAGAAAGTTTTATTGTTTAAGGAAGTTGCCAAAGAGGGTTCGTTCCATTTATTCGAAGTAGGGGAAGGCGGAAATGGTGCACAGGTTATTGTGGAGTATAATGCTGTTCTGCCACGTGCACAGCAGGGTTATGGAACGGTTCACCATGCAGCCTTCCGTGTGAATGACCGTACAGGACTGGATGAATGGATGAAGCGAATGCAGTCATTCCGTTTGCCAAACTCTGGTTATGTAGAACGGTATTATTTTGGATCATTGTATACAAATGTGTATCCGCAAATCTTGTTTGAAATTGCGACAGATGGTCCTGGGTTTATGGGTGACGAACCGTACGAAACACTTGGAGAAAAATTGTCATTACCACCGTTCTTTGAATCAAAGCGCGATGAAATTGAAAAGTTGGTTCGTCTCATTAACACAGTTAGAAGTACAAAGGAATTTGTCAAAGAATATGAGGACTAAAATAATCGGATGACAGATCCCAATCGGGGTTAAATAGAGAGGAGTGAAATGGATGAAACATATTTTTAAAGAAGGAAATGATCCATCAAAACCGACATTGCTATTGTTGCATGGTACTGGAGGCACCGAACATGACCTTCTGCCTCTTGCAGATAAAATTGATCCAGATGCCAATATTTTAAGTGTAAGGGGAAATGTCCTTGAAAATAGAATGCCACGCTTTTTCAAGAGATTGGCTGAAGGTGTATTTGATGAAGAAGATTTAGTATTCCGTACAAAAGAATTAAATGAATTTCTGGATGAAGCGGCTGAGAACTATGCATTTGACCGTGGCCATATTCTTGCATTAGGGTATTCCAATGGTGCTAATATCGCAGCAAGTTTACTGTTCCATGATCGGGATGCATTGTCGGGAGCAATTTTACATCATCCCATGGTTCCAAGGAAAGGTATGCAGTTACCAGATTTATCAGATAAAAACGTATTTATTGCTGCTGGTACCCATGATCCTATTGTCCCGCCACAGGAAGCGGAGGAATTGAAATCCTTGTTGGCAGGTGCAGGTGCCAAGGTAGAACTTCATTGGAAAAATGGCGGACATCAGTTGACTTTAAATGAAGTGGAGGCTGCGAGTGCGTGGTATAAGCATGTTTAATTAATCACCTTGTATAAAATAAGTGGTGGAAAATGATAAGGAAGGGAATCACAAAAATTGATACCAGAATCATTTCTAATATCTCGAAAACAAGAAATATGAAATCAGTATATTGTAGAATTCTCTGGCATCATTCTTGTTTTTTACTCCTATGTATAGCACCTTGTTCAAGGGAAAACCTAACCGTATAAACATACTAGGAGGAATTTTTATGCCGGGAAATGAAAATGGGAAAATACCAGAGACGTCCAGATCCTATTGGACAGATGCAATTGATTTGCCAAAGTTCCCTCGTTTGGAGGAAAATATGCAGGTTGATGTGGTCATTGTTGGGGGAGGGATCACTGGGATCACGTCCGCCTATCTGCTCATTAATGAAGGTTACAAGGTTGCGCTCCTTGAGGCTGATAAATTATTACACGGAACTACCGGACATACCACCGCGAAAATCACGGCCCAACATGATATCATTTACGATGAATTGATCCAAAATATTGGTAAAGAAAAGGCAAAAAAGTATTATCAAGCCAATATAGAGGCACTTCAATTTATTCAAGAAACGGTGGAGCAACAGCACATTGATTGTGGCTTTAGCAAACAGGATGCCTATATGTACGCCACTACGGATGAATATGCAAACAAACTGGAAAAAGAGGCAAAGGCCTATGAAAAGCTTGGGATTGATGGCGAGCTGATTGAGACCATTCCTGTTGATATAGAGGTGGAAAATGGGCTGGTGATGAAAAATCAGGCACAGTTTCATCCGATAAAATATCTTACCCACCTTGTTAATGTCATCAAAGAAAAGGGTGGACACATTTTTGAGCATACGACAGCGGTAAATGTGGAGACGGGCAAACAAACCAAAGTTTTGACACGGGATGGGCAGGAGGTCGCAGCGGATTATGTACTGGCTTGTTCACACTTTCCATTTTATGAAGGAGCAGGGTTTTATTCCGCCAGAATGTATGCGGATCGTTCCTATATTTTGGCGGCCAAACCGAAGAAGGAGTTTCCCGGTGGCATGTATATTAGTGCCGGTAAGCCAACCCGCTCCCTTCGTTCTGTCAAAATAGACGGGGAGGATATGATACTGATTGTCGGGGAAAGTCATCGAACCGGTAAAGATGAGGATACGATGAAACATTACCAGGCCTTGGAAGATTTTGGCCAACAACAATTTGGACTGGATGAAATTGTTTATCGCTGGTCGGCACAGGATCTTGTCACCTTGGATAAAGTTCCTTATATCGGCAATGTAACGTCTGATCAGCCGAATGTTTTGGTTGCGACAGGTTATAGGAAGTGGGGTATGTCCAATGGAACTGCTGCCGCATTACTGTTAAAAGACACGGTGATGGGCAAAGAGAATCCTTATCACGACTTATATACACCATCACGCTTTCATGCCGATCCAAGCCTGAAAAACTTTTTAGTTGATAATGCGAAGGTTGCCGGTCATTTAATCAAAGGTAAACTGGGCATCCCAGACAAAAAGATTCGCGACTTATCCAATGGTGAAGGAGCGGCTATCACCGTAAAAGGGGAAAGAAAAGGTGCCTATAAAGATGAACAAGGAAACGTTTATGTCGTTGATACAACCTGTACCCATGTTGGGTGTGAGGTAGAATGGAACGATGCCGAACGGACGTGGGATTGCCCATGTCATGGTTCGAGATTTACGTATACTGGAGAAGTTGTCGAAGGTCCCGCGGAAACACCACTTAAGCAATATGATTATTATATGATCGATAATCTTACTTCAGAGGACTCAGGCTATTGATTGCATACAAAAAAACCTCCTTATTTTGGAAGGTTTTTTTGTATGATTATTTTTTTACATGATTAGGGAAATCTTCAGGCATGGGCTCATCCCACCGATTGAGCGTATTCATTCCTTTTAAAATCTTCGTATGAGGTAGGATAGAAGCGCTGCAGTGAATGTCAACAACTGACGTCTGCTTGGATTGTAATGCGCGATGAAGGGCCGGAACCAGCTCCTCATTTTTTTCTACCCGTTCTCCTTCTGCACCCATTGATTTTGCCATTGCTGCATAATCCGGATTCGGTATTTGTGATCCATCCTTGTTCAGCTCTTCAACAACCATACGGCTCGTTTCCATAAAATAGGCATGATTATTGATGATAATCAATGTTAGTGGAAGTTTATAGGTAACCGCTGTAATCAAATCAATGATTGAATGGGCAACACCACCATCGCCGGCGATACAAACCACTTGGCGCTCGGGGTGCTCCAATTGTGCTGCAATACCCGCTGGCAATGCAAAACCAAGTGTGCGCCATGTACCGGAAACGAGCAATTCCTGTCCACGGTATTGGAAAATCCGTTCCAGCCAAAGTGTATGATCCCCTGTATCTACAGCCATTACCGCTCCCGGATGGATGCACTGACCCAGTTCGGCAAAAACACGGGCAGGGGAAATCTGATCTGATTCTTCCTTGATTTCTGATTGAATTTGCTGATTCCAACGTTGCTTTTTTTCCTGAATTTCTTGAACATAGGCTTGATTGGTATTCGTTTCGATTTGTTCCGTTAATGTGGGAATAATCTGCGCCAGATCACCGGCTAATGAATCTTTGACTGGGTGACTGCGTCCAATGTTTTCCGGTGTGGCATCCAATTGTATGATTGGGATGGAAGCTGGAATATAATCATGCGGCCACCAGGTCGCCCCAAGAATCACACACAAATCTGCCTGTTCCAGCAATTCTCTTGAAATATCTGTTCCAGCCTGGCCCAAACCTCCCAGAAAAAGTGGGTGGTCATTCGCGATAAATGGTTTTGCCGGCATCGTTACCATTATCGGAGCCTGTAGTTTCTCCGCAAATCCAATAGCCTCTGTCTGCGCGTACTGAATGCCGCGACCAGCAAGAATGATGGGGCGTTGTGCTTTGTTAATAGCATTCGCCACCCGCTGGATATCCATTGGTTGGGGTTGTGGTAATGTTTTTGTTGGCAGCGGATAAAAATCGCCATTCACAGGCAATGTCCAAATATCTTTCGGTACAGATAGATGTGCCACACCGCCTTTACCAAGTGCTGTTTTCATGGCGATATTTAGTAGTTTAGGAAAGGAATGGCTATCCGTGACCAGGGAAGAATACTCAGCAAGCGGTGCGATCAACTGCTGCTGATTAATATCCTGGACAGCCCCCGTACCAATTTGTGTCCGTTGTACTTGCCCGGTGATCACTAGAACAGGAGCCTTATCCCGCCAAGCATCAGCCAACCCATTAAGCAGCACGGTAATACCGGGGCCAGAAGTTGCAGTGCATACCGACATTTTTCCTGTTAGTTTGGCCTCCGCACTGGCCATCAATGCTGCGTTCATTTCATGCCTGCAAGCAACGTATTGAATGTTCTGCTGATTTCCCAATTCGTCCAATAAAAATAGAATGCCGTCACCAATTACACCATAAATTCGTTTGACACCCCATTGCGTAAGTTGCTGAATCAAATGCTGGGCAACATTCCTATTACTGCTCAATTCATCTGTCATGCTCATCATTCCTTCTATAGGATAATTGTCACCTTTATTGTGTAGGAAGATGGAAATTATATACTTCTTCTGTGGGATAGGACAAGGGGGACAGGCACCTTATCCTACTATATTTTGGGAACAGATGATAAAAGTGCAGAAATCGCCGTAAAGAGTCAGAAAACCGCCGATAAATTTTGCCACGTATTTAACTAGTTGGTAACCCCCGGCCTCTGAGCGTGCGTATATAAAAGACTATGATAAACAGGTGGAGCTATCCACAAAAAATCTACTGCAAAATGCCGACAAAAGTGTTATACTAATTAAAAAGTAATGTGACATAATTAAAGGGGGATATGGACGGTTGAATACGAAGTACCTGGATTTATTATCAGAGAAATTCGATAGCGAAGAAAAAGTAGTAACAGAAATAATTAATTTAGAATCCATTCTCGAGTTGCCCAAAGGTACAGAGCATTTTGTCAGTGACTTGCATGGGGAGTACCAAGCATTTCAGCATGTTTTACGTAATGGTTCGGGTAAGGTAAGAGAAAAAATAACGGATATTTTTCAAAATAGTTTGTCAGAAGAAGAGATTACAGAATTTGTAACCCTTGTCTACTATCCCGAGGAGAAATTAAAGCTGATTATCAATCAATACAATTCCAAAGCAGAGTTAAATGAATGGTATACAGCTAAAATTCAGCAAATGATTGATTTAATTTCCTATGCCTCCTCTAAATATACTCGCTCCAAGCTTCGTAAGGCGTTACCAAAACAGTTCGTGTATATTATCGAGGAGCTGCTTTATAAAAGTAATGAGTATAACAACAAGAAAACATATTATGAAAAAATTGTTCAACAAATTATTTCCCTCGGACAGGCAGATAAATTAATTATTGGCTTATCGTATACAACTCAGCGCCTCGTTGTTGATCATTTGCATGTTGTCGGTGATATTTATGATCGTGGGCCGGAACCGGATAAAATTATGGAGACATTAATTCAATATCATTCTGTCGATATTCAATGGGGAAATCACGATGTCCTATGGATTGGAGCATATGCCGGTTCAAAAGTATGCCTTGCAAATATTCTGCGGATTTGTGCCCGCTATGATAATTTGAATATTATTGAGGATGCTTATGGGATTAATCTGCGCCCATTACTGAACCTGGCCGAAAAATATTATGATGATAATCCTGCTTTTCGACCAAAGAAGCATTCGGATAAGGAAATTTCAGAGCAGGAAATGAGACAAATTACAAAAATTCATCAAGCAATTGCTATTATTCAATTCAAACTGGAAAGCCCGATTATTAAACGACGGTCCTTTTTTAATATGGAAGAAAGATTAGTATTGGAAAAAGTGGATTATGAGAACGAGGAAGTGACAATCTATGGAAAAACCTATCCATTAGAGAATACATGCTTCTCCACGATCGATCCAGCAAATCCAGCAAAGCTGCTCAAGGAGGAAGAGGAAGTAATCAATAAGCTTTTACTTTCTGTTCAGCAATCAGAGAAGCTCAAGAGACATATGAACTTTTTAATGAAAAAAGGCAGTCTTTATTTAAAATATAATGGAAATCTCTTGATTCATGGCTGTATTCCCGTTGATGAAAAAGGGAATATGGAAGAAATGGAGATTGAAGGACAATCCTATAAAGGCCGTGAACTACTTGATCAGTTTGAAAAATATTTGCGGCAAGCCTTTGCGGATAAAGAAACAACGGATGATCTTGCTACTGATATGGTTTGGTATTTGTGGACAGGAGAATATTCCTCATTATTTGGCAAACGGGCAATGACCACATTCGAGCGCTATTTTATTAAAGATAAAGCATCGCATAAAGAAAAGAAAAATCCATATTATTACTTACGGGAAGACATCGATATGTGCAAGAAAGTGCTTAAGGAATTCGATCTGGATCCAAGCCAGGGTCATATTATTAACGGACACACACCGGTAAAGGAAATCGATGGGGAAGATCCAATCAAGGCGAATGGAAAAATGATTGTCATTGATGGCGGTTTTTCAAAAGCATATCAATCAACTACCGGAATCGCTGGGTATACGTTATTGTACAACTCTTTCGGCATGCAGCTGGTTGCACATCAGCACTTTAATTCTAAAGCGGATGTATTATTAAATGGTGCAGATGTTTTATCTGTCCGCCGGGTTGTGGATAAAGAATTGGAACGGAAAAAAGTTAGGGAAACAAACATTGGTGCCAAGCTCCAAGAGGAAATTGAAATGCTTCATGAACTTATGGCTTACCGTTATATTAATTAATAGAAACAAGCCGGGTGAAAATTTCATCTGGCTTGTTTTTGCTGTTATTTTCTGGGTTATCTTGCATGTTAAGTAAGGGGACAAGTTTCTGGAATATCCAATGCCATTTGCACAAAAAATACAGGACTACACGCAACTGTTCCTAATCTTCTCCTTTTCCAACGATGCCGTAAAAGAATAGCTTGGTAAGATCCTCTGCTATGGGAAGCGCCATTTTAGCAACCTCCTCACGTTGTAGGTACTCCTGAAACATCTGCATATAAAATAAGATTGATTCATTTGAAATTGATGAATCAATATAGCCCTGTTTCCTTCCTTCATCGAAAAATTGAATAAGGAGCGGCAGTGCTTCATTCTTGTATATTTCTTCAACATAGCTTTGTCCGCTGGCGTAATCTTTCATAAAATCTTGAAAAAACCGTTCACTCATCTGTTTGGTTGCCATACTTTTTTCAAATATAATCTTTTTTATTTTTTCATTAAATGGAAGGTCACTGTTCAGGAATTGTTTCTGTTCATCCCATACTTGATCGACATAAAACTTAAAGACGAAACGAACCAAATTATCTTTGCTTTCAAAGTAATTATAGATAGTGACTTGAGATACATGTGCCTTGTTGGCTATCTCGGCAATCGATACCTTTTGTATACCGTATTCCATAAATAAGGCTAATGCCGCCTTTAATATATCGTTTTTCTTTTGTATTCTGCGTTTTTCAAAACCATCCACTTCATTCACCTCAATGTAAGTTTAATAAAATTTATGTAATAAAACAACAAAAATAGTTCATAAACTGTTGCCAAGAAGATTGTTTTTGTATATTATGAACTATATAGATCAAAATATTTCATAATTGAGGGTGGGAGAAAGAAATATGCCTATTTTAAAAGCAAGTCATTTATCAAAAAGGTTCGGCAAGTTTACTGCATTGGATGGTGTAAGTATGGAGGTGAATGAGGGGGAGGTGTATGGTTTTATAGGGCCGAATGGAGCAGGGAAATCAACAACCATTCGAATATTACTGGGTATGTTAAAGGCCACACAGGGAAAGGCTACAATTTTTGGTAAAGATGTTTGGAACGATGCGGTTGATATTCATAAGCGTATTGCTTACGTGCCAGGTGATGTGAATCTATGGCCGAATCTTACGGGTGGGGAAGTGATTGATCTTTTTATCAAAATGAATGGAGGTACCGATCATAAAAAACGGCAAAACTTAATAAGGAAGTTTGATTTTGATCCAACGAAAAAGTGCAGGGCGTATTCGAAAGGGAATAGACAAAAGGTTGCCTTAATAGCTGCATTCGCATTGGATGCGGATTTTTATATTTTAGATGAGCCAACTTCAGGGCTCGACCCCTTGATGGAAAATATCTTCCAGGAATGTGTATTAGATGCCAAAAAAGCAGGTAAAAGTGTACTGCTTTCCAGTCATATTTTATCGGAGGTAGAAAAATTATGCGACCGGGTAGGGATTATTCGCCAAGGTAAGATGGTTGAAACAGGAACATTGGATGAACTGAGACATTTAACCCGTACCAATTTAACGATAAAAACAAAAGAACCAATTGCCTCTCTTACTGAACAAAAGGGGATTCATCATTTGCAAGAGAAAGATTCAGAGATTACATTTCAAGTGGATACAGAGGAAATGGATGCAATAATCCGGTACATTAGCAAATTTGGTATTTTAAAATTAGAAAGCGCCCCACCAACATTAGAGGATTTATTTATGCGGCATTATCAGGAAACTCCGCACATCAATGCCAGAGTGGAGGGGTAGTCATTATGAACAAGTGTTATTTTAACGGAACACAGCAATTAACCGTATTCATTTTTAAACAACTACGGGTTAAAATTCTTATTTGGCTCATTAGCCTGATAGGAATTACCTTGTCGGTTGCCGCTGCTTATCAAAGCATTTACAAGGATGAGCAATCAAGGCAAGCTATTTTTCTAACAATGGATAATCCAGCAATGGTGTCGATGCTCGGACCGGGTTATGACATGGAGGATTATTTACATTCAATCGGTGCGATGTTTGCCAATGAAATGTTACTTTTTACAGCAATTGCAGTTGCTATCATGAATATTTTAATTGTAACACGTGCTACCCGTGGCGATGAAGAGGATGGTCGTTTGGAAATGATTCGGGCTCTACCAGTTGGCCGCCTATCCAGTTTAAGCGCAGTAATGATTGGCGTCGTAGCAACCAATGTTTTACTGGCGATTTTGACAGGGATTGGTTTAGCATCGCTAGGGATAGAGGGTATGAATATTGAAGGTTGTTTCTTGTATGGTTTCATTTTGGGTGCAACAGGACTTCTGTTTGCTGCCTTTACTGCAGTGTTTGCCCAAACCTCAGAAACTTCAAGAGGAACCACGATGTGTGCTTTCATGGTTTTAATAATAGCTTACCTTGTTCGCGCAATAGGAGATGTAAGCAGTGATACACTGTCATGGATATCACCACTTGGCTGGACTGTCAGGTCTGACGTTTTCAGCGATAATGATTGGTTACCGGTTATATTGTTATTCATATTTGCCATCGTGTTTGGAGTGGTTGCCTTCTGCTTACATGCCATTCGTGATTTAGGGTCGGGATTTATATCGGCACGAAAAGGTAAAACGCATGCCTCAGCTTTTTTACAAACACCAATCGGCCTTACGCTAAGGTTACAGCGTACAAATATCATCGCTTGGTCAATTGGGCTGTTGGCGCTCAGTGCATCTTTTGGAGCGATATTGGGTGATTTGGAGACATATTTTTCCGATATCGAACTGGTGCAGGCATTTGTAGACATGAAGTCAGATGCTACGATGACTGAACAGTTTATCACATTATTAATGGCAATTATGTCATTGATAAGCCTCATTCCCGTCATAATGGTAGGATTAAGATTAAAAGGAGAGGAAACCAGGAATCTCACAGAAAATATATATAGTCGTGCGGTATCTCGAACGCGTGTGTTGGGAACGTATTGTTTGCTGGCGGTTGCAGTTAGTTTTACCATGCAATCACTTGTTGCATTAGGATTATGGTCGGCTGGCGTAGTGGTGATGGATGAAGGTTTATCTTTTGGTACAACTTTTGCATCCGCCTATGTTTATTTACCGGCGATATGGACTGTGGTTGGCCTTGTTATTGTTTTAATCGGGATCATCCCGAAATATGCTGAATTGATTTGGCTTTATGTAGTCTATTGTTTCATTGTCATCTATCTTGGTGAATTGCTTGATTTTCCGGAGTGGATGAATCATATTTCCGTTTTTGCATATATCCCGCAAATTCCCGTCGATGATATGAATTTTCTGGCGTTGATGGGTTTAACGTTGAGTTCTATTGTATTAACTATCATTGGATCGATGGGTTATAATAAGCGTGATATTGTTGGATAGTTTTTGGATGTTTGGAAAAAGCTGATCGCTCATTAACGGATTGATAGATATTATTTGATTAATGGAGACCTTGTAAAAAAGAACAAAGGCGTAAGCGCCCGGTTAGCAGCGTATGTGCTGGACTGAACCGTAGGAGATAAAGGAAACATGCTCCTGCAAAAGGGGTATGCCGACGTTGGCCGCAAAGGCCGTTTTTAGTCGGCCTTCCTTTACCCCGAGTCGATGTTGACTTATCGTACGAAGGTGAAGGAAGCACACTAGCTGCTGGGCGCTGGAGCCGGACGGGGCTCATCCTGATTACAAAGTTATCCACAAGCATTTAATTTTTAAATTTCCTGGTAAGCAGTAAGAAAGCCGGGTCATCACCGATCCGGCTGCTTTTACAGTATTTTCAATTTGGGCAATGCATTACCAGTAATATCCATATCTAACCGGGGTCCACATATAATAGGGAATAGTTGCTTGGGGATAGCCAAACATGTACGGTGGGATAGGTGTGCCGCCCTGTTCTCGGCCGCCGCCACCTTGTTGTCCTTGCCCTCCCCCGGGTCCGAATATGCCTGGAAACATAGGTGTACCGCCTTGTTCCTGACCGCCACCTTGTTGCCCCTGAGATCCACCTGGTCCAAACGGTATCGGCATGCCGCCTTGCCCCTGGCCGCCTTCTTGTTGTTCCTGACCTCCCCCTGGTCCAAATATACCTGGAAGTGTTGGCATACCACCTTGGTTTTGACCGCCACCTTGCTGCCCTTGAGATCCGCCTGGACCAAACGGTATTGGGATGCCGCCTTGCCCCTGGTTACCTTCTTGTTGTCCTTGGCTGCCACCGCCTTGTCCTTGATCACCAGCTTGTGGTTGTGAAGGAAAGCAAACAACTGATTGTTGAGAACCATCCGACATATTAATTGTACCTTCCAACCCTCCACCGTTTTGTTGCGTACCTTCTTGACCCTGTACAGGGAAACACACCCAAGGACCATTCTGACGGTTCTCCATAAACGATTGTTCATTATTGTAATAAGTCATGCCCATCCTCCTTTCTCAGATACTGCCCATTTTATTCACCTAGTGCTTGTTTTTGTTACAAATTTCGTGAGTTGAGGCATTCGTCCATATAAAGAAAACATGTTACTATATAATTATTCAGACGAAAAGAGGTGCTTTTTTGAAAAAGATCAAATTAGGTAACAGTGCCTTAGAGGTTGGCGAAATTTCCTTAGGTTGTATGCGTATGCATGAACTCAGTAAAAAAGAGGCATCCTATGTGATTGAAAATGCCATGGATGTAGGGATCGATTTATTTGACCATGCTGATATTTATGGCGGAGGAGAGTCAGAAGAAGTATTTTCGGAAGCGATTGATATGAATGACGATGTTCGGGAAAAAATGAAGCTACAGACGAAATGTGGGATTCGCGACGGCTTTTTTGATTTTTCCAAAAAACATATTCTCGAATCTGTTGAAGGTAGTCTCCGGCGCTTAAAAACCGATTATATCGACAGTCTGCTGCTTCATCGCCCGGATGCTCTTGTTGAACCGGAAGAGTTGGCTGAGGCTTTTTCTGCGTTAAAGGAAAGCGGGAAGGTTCGCTATTTCGGAGTCAGCAACCAGAACCCGATGCAAATGGAACTATTGAGAAAAGAGCTGAAGGAAGATATTATCGTAAACCAGTTGCAATTAAGTATTGTACATACGCCGATGATAGATGCGGGACTTCATGTGAACATGCAGCACGATCCGGCGATTGTCAGGGAAGGCAGTGTTCTCGATTATTGTCGCCTACATGATATCACGATCCAGGCATGGTCCCCGTTTCAGCACGGAATGATCGAAGGAACCTTTGTTGGCAATGAGGCGTTTCCGAAAGTCAATGCGAAACTGCAAGAACTCGCTGAGAAAAAGGGGGTAACGGATTCCGCGATTGCGATTGCATGGATCTTGCGGCATCCAGCCAGCATCCAACCGGTTGTCGGGACAATGAATCCGAAACGTTTACAAGACATCGCAAAAGCTTCTGATGTTAACCTGACAAGGGAAGAATGGTATGAACTGTATCGTGCAGCAGGAAATGTTTTGCCTTAGGGTTTATGAAAAAAGCCCGTTTTTGATTAAACTCTATCAAAAATGGGCTTCTTATTGTGCGTAACGGTCTGTAATAATATTCTTATCTCCGAGCCTGAGTCATTTAGGAAATACTGTTGGGAATCGACCGAGAGAAGAGCTGTCACGGTAGATTTGAAAGGAAAACAGCGAGTAATCGGCCGAGAGAAGGGTTATAACGCCCGATTGAAAGGAAAAATACGGGATAAGTCAAAAAATACTGTCCGGGTTGAATAGATTACTAGCTGAAATTAAAAAATGCTGTCCAAGTTGAACAGAATACTATCCGAAACCTAATAAAAGGTAGCGCAGGGCATCCAAAACATGTAAATACTCAAAGATTTTAACAGCTTGGAGGTAATGGATGAAGATCCCCAATTAATAATGGGATAGTTGTTTTCCACTGCATCGGATTTTCCTGTTTCTTCCCTGACTAATTGATAATTGCCGTGCCAACCAGATAACAGGAAATTTATAGAGATACCGGGGGAAGGTCTGATAACGAATAAGTTATTAAAGTAACATCATGCATCTGGAATCGGGGGAGAAAATTGAGTGCGTAATAAATATGATGAAAAAGGGGTTTTCAAATGAATCAAGCATTGTTGGTCATCGATGCACAGCAGGAATTAATTAATGGTAATGTTAACGAGAAGGGCGTTTTCAATAAGGCAATGCTGTTGGAGAACATTAATAGAGTGATAAAAAAGGCTCTGGCATCAGATTGTTTAGTTGTTTTCGTTAGAGATAAGGATGTTGCTGAAGGCAAAGGTAAAGGATTCGAAATCCATCAAGATATCGATACTCCCCGGACGTCAATCGTGTTTGATAAAGAGGCGACGAATTCGTTTCATGGCACTTCATTACTGGATTATTTAAAAGATAATAGTGCCGAACATCTCGTAGTTATGGGCTGTAAAACTGAGCACTGTATTGATACGGCAGTCAGAACAGCAACCGTGAATGGTTTTGATGTGACCCTGGTAGGTGATGGGCATTCAACGACAGATTCCCAAAGTTTGACTGCCGAACAGATCATCAGCCATCATAATGAAATTCTTCACGGGCACTACAACGTGGAGCATTTTTCAGTGGTCAGGGATGCTAGTGATGATTTGTTTCAACCCAACCATAACGATTATCGATAAATGTTAATCAGCCCGTGAATTCCCAATCAAACGTGAATCATGAAAATTTAAAAGAGGCAAAGTTAAAAAATCACCGATACATTTACAGTCAGCTTTGTAATTATAAAAAGACAAAACTATTTTTAAAAACAGCCGCATTTTTTTCAAAGAGAAAATGCGGCTAGATGTTAATCTTAAACATTGATACAACTTTTCAAATCTTTCCTTGGTGAACTGTAAACCATGTACAATTCTTTCTGTATCATTCATTCGATAGTTTCAACACGTCCAGCAATTTAAAGAACAAACCAAGAATAATTGCTACGATCGTTGCCAGCCCCATACCCGTTAATTCGACAGAGCCAAGCTTTACGGTAGCACCACTAATGCCGATGACAAGAACCACACAGGTAAGGATTAAATTTTGTGAGCGGCTATAATCCACTTTTGCCTCTACCAGCATGCGAATCCCACTCGCGGCAATGATTCCAAATAATAGTAGCGAAATCCCACCCATTACTGGTGACGGAATCGATGAGATAAGGGCGGCCAATTTACCACAAAACGATAGAATAATAGAAAATATCGCAGCCAGCCCAATAATCCAGGTCGAGTATACTCTGGTAATCGCGAGTACACCGATATTTTCTCCATAAGTTGTGTTTGGTGTAGAACCGATAAAACTGGAAACAATTGTTGAAATCCCGTTTCCGAATAATGACCGATCGAGCCCGGGATCTTTCGTTAGATCACTTTTAACAATATTACCTGTTACAAACAAATGGCCGATATGCTCTGGGATGATAACCAGAGCGGCAGGTAAAATAACAAGAATTGCCGACCAGTCGATTTTCATTTGATAAAATGTTGGCATCGTGATCCAGGCAGCTTCCTGCACTTTTGTAAAATCGACCAATCCAAAAGCATAGGCAATCATGTAGCCGATGATAATACCAATCAGAATCGGAATAATCTTTAAGAAGCCTCGCAATGTAACCCAACAGATAATGGTGATTAACAGGGTTAACAATGCAACAAGGGCAACTTTCGGATCCATCGCCCAGTCAGCATCAGCGTCCGCCGGGGCAATCCAGCCAGCCATTTCCGTTGCAGTCGGGACCAATTCCAGCCCAATCACCGCAACAATCGCACCCATTGCGGCTGGTGGAAAAATAATATCAATCCATGCTGTGCCTATGAGTTTGACGATCCCGCCGACCACACAGAGGATGATACCAACTACGAGGAAACCGCCAAGCACATAACCATATCCGGATATACCTGCATACTGGTTTAAAATAACGAAGGCAGGGGATATAAATGCAAAACTGGATCCAAGGTAAGCAGGGATCTTTCCTTTGGTAATCAATAGATAGATAATCGTGCCAACGCCATTCATTAATAGAATGGTTGCCGGGTCAATGCCGAATAGTACCGGTACCAAGACATTGGAGCCAAACATAGCGAATAAATGCTGAATTCCTAATGGTAAGCTTTGCAAGATAGGTAAACGTTCATGAACCTGGATTTCTTTATGTGCCATTTCTTATTCTCCCTTTTAATTTGAACTACGGTTGCTTTGATTGTGTGATGACGAAAAAACACCCTGCCTATGTATGGCAAGGTGTTTTTAGGAAGATGAAATAAAGAGATGGCTCTCATATTTTATCACAATAACAGACTTGTATCTGTTCACCTTGCCAGCCTCACAGGACTGAATTAAAGGTAACCGTGTAAACTTGTTGCATTTATTATTGCAGGATATTGGTGATGTGTCAATTGTTTTTCCGGACAATTGTGGTTGGAAGATTTACATTTTTCTATTCGCTTCTCTTACACTTCCCTAACCGTAATCGCCGCTGTATAGGTCGTATCTCTACAGTCGTCCAGATCCTTTTCGTCCAATAATCCCAAACTAATCGCCGAATTTATTTTTTCCTTGTCCGGTTTTTTCACGACTTTAATCAAATCATTCAGCTTTAAATCCTCCAGCCGGTCAACGGTCATTTGCTCATTGAATTTTTCAGTTGTCCGAATTTGTCGTTGCAGTTTGTAACCGCCATCGGTAATTTCCCCCTTTGTATTGGCGCCTACCTGTTGATCAAAGTACGTGTTAAATAAGTTTTTCAGCTGATTCATTTCTTTTTCAATTTCCTTCTTCTTTCTATTAAGTTTATAGTATTTGCCCAAAGTTTCCTGGGTTATTAATGATTGATCAGTCATACTATCACTCCCTACAAAAACAGTTGATAGTGAATCATATTGCAAAAAGGCGAGGAATATGACTTGAAATTAGTTGTTAATAGATTTAAAATAAATTTGATCAAAATTTTATTTCAAAGCTAGCTAATCTGTACATACCCTGTAATTCCTTTGAATAGCCCCGTGTTCACACAATCTCCATTGCTTAAACGATACGTTATTGGTACATTTATGTTAACGTTTGTTTGGCTTTATGAAAGAATTGGCTTCATGGGGGGAATTAAAATGAAAAAGTATGTTTTAGCGATCGTACTGTTGACCATGGCTGTACTGACAGCGTGTGGCAATGATGATAATAACAGTGATTCGGACGAGGTAAAAATGCTTGATGTTGATTTCGCGGTTCCGGAAACGGCAAAAGTGGGAGAACCAGTAAAATTGCAAGCAACAGTAACCTATGGTGGGGACGAGGTTGAAAATGCAGATGATGTTGTTTTTGAATATTGGGAAAAAGGCGATGAAGATAATAGCACCAAAGTGGACGCAGACAATAATAACGATGGAACATATTCCAAAAAGGTAACGTTTGATCATGAAGGTGTTTTTGAAATGTATTCCCATGTCGACGCGGAAGGTTTGCATACGATGCCGAAAAAATCAATCACGATTGAAAAGAAATAGAGCTCAATTGATGAAATTTATCTGGTGAAGGACAGGTTATGTGGCGAGAAAGTTGATCGAGAGTGCGGGAAAGTTGATCGAGAGTGCGAGAAAGTTGATCGAGAGTATGCGGAAGTTGATCAAGATTGCGAGAAAGTTGATCGAGACTGCGAGAAAGTCGATCGAGACAGCGCGAAAGTTGATCGAGAATAGGGAAGGAAGGTGAGTCTGATTGAATCATACAGGAACTTATTTGTTTCATAAGAAGGTGATGAACCGTTGTGCCATGCTTATCGTACTTTTATTTGCCTTTGGACTTGCCTTTCTTTACACCCCCGCCGCAGAGGCACATTCTACTTTACTGGAAACAACGCCAGCGGAGAAGGTAGTTACTGAGGATTCCCCACCGACCTTGAAATTGCGTTTTAATGAGCCAGTTGAACAGGATTTAGCAACAGTTACCATCTATGATTGGAATGCAAAACCGGTGTTTAACGGAAATCCGGATGGGGGTGGATCAGTGAGAGCTCCACTTCTGGAATTTTCCCTGCCAAAATTAAAAGAAGGTACATATACAGTAAAATGGAGCGTCGTATCACTGGACGGCCATCCGGTTAGTGGTTCCTACGTTTTTGCGGTTGGGAAGGCGACAGAAGGCGGTGTTAAATCTGTTGCAGGTAATGGGGGACAGGCATCACTGATTGTTTCCCGGACGATCGCACAGGGTTTGCTGTTACTTGGAGCTGGCCTATTCTGGTTTGGCTGGCTGGCAGAAAGGCAAGGTTTTCCTGGTCTTACCAGTTTATTTGGACGGGGCAGAACTATCGCAATGATTTTGCTTGTTCTGGCAACAATTGGAGAACTCATTACTTATGCACTGGAGCTTCCGCCGGGTTTGGTGCAAATGGTATTTAACGGAAGATGGGATATATTAACGGAATTTCCTTTTGTACTTATGCTATTTACCCAACTATTTTTCCTTGTTTTGTTATGTATTCCGGGAATGGTTAATGGCTGGTATTTATTTATGTGGTTCGCGTTAGCTGTTATTCCAGCCTTTGGAGGGCATGTATGGGGAATCGAAAACCCCTATCTTGCCGTCATACCCCGGATCATTCACCAGTTATCCATTGCTTTATGGCTTGGTGCACTCGGTTATGTGATTCTACTTATCCATTGGCATCGAAAACAGGCTACAGATGTTTCATGGAAGGAATTCAGACCTTTTTTTGTATATAAGATGATGGTTGCATCCGGGTTGGTCGTTTTATCCGGGATCATCATGGTCTTTCTTCAAACAGGCTGGACGGCGGTGATTACTGATTGGATGGGCTGGAGTACGTTGTTGCTCCTAAAAGTTATTTTCACTATTGTTATGCTGGGTTTGGCATTATTCCAAACGTTAACATGGAAAAAGCGGGGGAGCTTTACGACAAAAAAGGTCGTTCGTGTGGAATGGATAATTGGTTTGGCTGTCATCTTATTGGGTGTGTGGATGAGTCAAACCGCCTATCCGGTCGCGGTCAAATCATATGATAGCACGTTAACTGCAGATCAAGTAGAGGCACAAATCCACATTGATAAGCTCCAGCGTGGCGAACAAATCTTGACAGCCAGCATTGGCAATGTAGACGGAAAGAAGCCTGAAAAAATAAATATTGCAATTTCGATGCCGGATCATGGGATGAAAGCTGGTCCGTTCCCGGCGAAAAAAGGAAAGTCCGGTGATTACTTTGTGACATTACCGTTCTCCATGTCAGGAACCTGGCGCCTTAATATCGTTGCTTCATATCCCGATGGAGAGGAAAAAGAATGGACGGATGATATTTTTATTGCGGGAAATGGCAATAGTTGAAAAGAAGGGAGATTTTTTACATGAAAAACAAGACGATATGGACTATTCCTGTTATGGCGGTAATTTTCCTGTTGGCTATAGCACCAATCGCTGAAGCCCATGTCACGGTGCACCCAAGCGAAAGTTCTACAAATGCATACGAAAAATATACAGTACGGATTCCGGTAGAAAAGGATGCTCATACAACAAAAGTAGAGCTGGAGGTCCCGGATGGAATCAATCTTATTTCTGTTCAGCCGATGGAAGATTGGGACTACCAATTAAAAAAAGATGATAATGATATGATTACATCGGTGACCTGGACAGCAGCGGATAAAGGAATCGGACCAAATGAATTCATCGAGTTTCCATTTATTGCGGCCAACCCGAGTGAACCCGGAGAATTCAGCTGGAAAGCGTATCAGACATATGATGATGGATCGGTTGTGGAATGGAATGGCGCACCTGATGCAGATGAACCGGCTTCTGTAACCAAGGTAGTCAAAGGAGATGCAGTTTCACCACATGGGAACAATACAGCCGGGACCGATACGGCTCATGAAACAGCTGACGACCAGCAAACATCCGGATCCGGTACGAGCAGCTGGTTACCTGTGATTTTATCAGTAGTAGCGATTTTGTTAGCACTGATAAGCTTATTTCGGAAACGGGCATAAAGTAGTTCTATCGGGTATGATGCAAGTTGATCGAGCCGGACGCGAAAGTTGATCGAGACCGAGGAAAAGTCAAACGAGCGGGACGAAAATCATCACTAGAATATAGTAAATGTTCCGGGTGGCGCTAATCAAAATAGGGAATCATACTGACGCAAGAGAAATTTCCGAAAGTCCAAGAAAGTCACGCCCAAACGATAGAATCGAAAAAGGAGCATCCCTTCAGTAATGGGGATGCTCCTTTTTAATGCTCATCCTGTTGCTGGCACATTAACGTGTTGTTATGTGGGTGACTGATATTTTCCATTTGAATGGTAACATGACCAATCCCTTTGTGTGCCAGCTTATGTTCAATGGTTCGTAATAAAGCTTGACTGTCATGAATCGTTAACTTATCATCAACGACAGCGTGACAGGATAAAGCGTTTTGTCCACTGGTAATGCTCCATACGTGCAAATCATGAATGCTTTCGATGCCGGAAACACTCTCAATGGTTGCAATGATATCATCAAGTACAATACTTTTTGGAGTACCTTCCATCAGCACATGAATGGCATCTTTGGCAACACGAAAACCGCTGATCAGAATAAGTACTGCTACAATCATACTAGCAAGCGGATCGGCCCACTCCCATTGAAAGAGCATGATCAAAAGTGCTGCGAGGATTGCACCGATTGATCCTAACATATCGCCAAGAACATGCAGAAATGCTGCGCGTAAGTTTAAATTTTCTTCCGTGTCCCCACGCATTAATATCCAGGCAACTGTAACATTGACAAGCAACCCGATGGTAGCAATGATTAACATCCCCGTTGAGGCAACCGTTGCAGGTGAAGTAAACCGCTGAATACCCTCGTAAAGCACATAACCGGCGATGATAACCAATGTAATTCCATTAAATAGGGCAGCCAGGATTTCAAATCGTTTATAGCCATACGTTTTACTGTGATTGGCCATTTTTTCACCCATAATGAAAGCAAGTACACCAACACCTAATGAGATTGAATCGCTCAGCATATGTCCGGCGTCTGATAATAAAGCGAGACTATTGGTGAAAAATCCGCCGATCGCTTCGATAATCATATAGGTCGTTGTGATGATGAAACTAATTGTTAAAGCCTTTTTATTAGCGCCATGTGTATGATCATGACCGTGATCGTGTCCCATCTAAAAGCCTCCCATCCAAACTAGCTATGACAAGCATGTTCAATGGTTTGTTTCAGCATATCCATTACATGTTCATCATCAGGCGAATAATACAATGTCGTTCCTTCCCGTCGGTATGTCACAAGCCGTAAATTTTTCAAAAAACGTAATTGATGGGATACGGTTGATTGCCTCAGATGCAGGTTCTTGGCAATTTCGTTAACTGAACACGCTTTATGAAACAGCAAATGCAGAATTCGAATTCTCGTTGGATCTCCTAAAGCCTTAAAAGTTTGTGAGACGACGAAAAGTGTTTCTTCATCAAGATCCGTGTACGCTTTTTCCTGTTTTTCCATCCTGATACCCCATTTCGATTGATAATCAATACATGTATATATTTTCATATACTAATATTGTATGCAAGTTACTTCCCTTTGTCAAAAGAAAATAACATAATTGGGATCAGATCTTTACTTCTCTAAAACATGGGGGAGGTGGGGACTGATCCTAAAAAAGGAGGTTTTCATAAATGGAAAATATTACAGGGAAAACGGCAATTGTAACAGGTGCAAGTAGTGGGATTGGGGCAATGACCGCGCAGTATTTGGCCGGAGAAGGGGTAAATGTTGTGCTAGCTGCCAGACGAAAAGATAGGTTGGATCATATCGCCAAATTAATCAACGATAAGGGCGATGGACAAGCCATTTCAGTAGTGACGGATGTATCCAAACAAAGTGATGTCGATGCTTTGGTTCAAGCGGCAGTTGAAAAATTTGGACAAGTTGATATTTACGTTAATAATGCTGGAGCGGTTCTTTCCTCAAGCATACGTTCAGGTGATGTCAAAGCTTGGGAAACGATGATCGATGTAAATATTAAGGGGGTACTTTACGGCGTTCATGCAGCCTTACCAAGTATGTTGGAGCGTTCAGCCGGACATATTGTCAATATTTGCTCCGTTTCCGGTCATGAAATCGCCAAAACGAGTGCGGTATATAGTGCCACCAAGTATGCTGTGCGGGCATTGTCCATGAGTATGGAAAAGGAATTGGCTCGGACCGGTGTGCGCGTAACGAATATTTCTCCTGGAATGGTCGATACAGAAATTTCCTCTGATGCTCCATCTGATCGCAAGCCACTGAAGCCTGAGGATATTGCCCGGGCAATTGTGTATGCGGTGACACAGCCGGCATATGTTAATGTGAATGAAATAACCGTCCGCCCTGTTTAAAATGGAGATCACCGCTGCTTTAACCGCATTAAAGCGGCGGGTGACTATCTCCAATATCGTCAATTGATGAATAGAGCTTTTCAAAGTTTAGATGCACGACTTCCCACAAATAAAAAGAGGCAATCGAAAAGTGTGGATCCCACAAACTAGCCTTATCGATTAAAATTTGCCGGCGGTATGACTTATCTACCTGATACAGCCATTTAGCTCCACGCTGAATCCCGATGTCATCGAGTGATAGCACGTCCATTCGGCGGAGCGAAAAAATTAAAAACATTTCCGCTGTCCATTTGCCAATGCCTTTGATACTGGTAAGTTGCTTGATCACTTCATTATTATCCAGTCCATCCAGCACTTCGAGGTTTAGTACGTTACTGGACACTTTTTCAGCAAGATCACGCAAATACAGTACCTTACGTGCGGATAATCCAATCTCACTTAATGATTGATCATCTGCCAGCAATAATTTTTCAGCGGTAATGTCATGCTCCATGAGCGTATCAAGTCGGTTATAAATGGCACTTGCCGCCGCAACGGAGATTTGTTGGCCAATCATGGATCTGACTAACGAATGAAAATAGTTTGGACGTAATGCGATTTCCAAGTTGCCGATAATCGAAATTAATTTCCCCATGATAGGATCTTGTTGGCTTAATGGAACAACCGCTGGATCATCCGTTTTAATATATAATTTTTCCATCATCCACCTCGCGAAATTGGTATAAATTGAAACTATTGGTGTAATTAAAATAGCAAACTTTCCCTTATTCAAGGGTGCAAATGTATAAAATCTAGCCCCTATCCTGCTCATGCCAAGGCAGGCCTCGTCTGGCTACAGCGCCCAGCAACTAGCAAACTTCACACTTCTCCACTACGATAAGTCAACATCGGCTCGCTTTCAGCTCACCGTGTTTCCTTTATCTCATTGTGAAGTGCTCCAGTTTGTACGTTGCTAACCGGGCGCTTCCGCCTTTGTAGTTAGCATATAATTTCATTAGCCTAATTATAAAATTTTTGATATGATGGATGTATTGTTACATAAATAGATTGTAATTATATGTTCTATTGCAGCTACAAAAAATGAAAGGTGGACAAGTTTATGAACAAACCAAAAATTGTTGTTCTTGGTGCAGGCTATGCCGGCATGATGACAACAAAAAAATTAACACAAAAACTTGGGGCAGATGAGGCAGAGATTATCCTTGTCAATAAACACAATTATCATTATGAAACTACTTGGTTACATGAGGTAGCAGCGGGTACGATTAATCATAACCAGGCTCGTTTCATGATCAGCGATGTTATAAATCCAAATCGCGTTCGTTTGATTTATGATAACGTTGTTGAAGTGAAAAAAGACGATAATCTGGTTGTCCTGGAAAATAGTGAGATTTCCTATGATTACTTAGTCATTTCCCTTGGTTTCGTTACGAACACATTCGGAATTAAAGGTATGGAAAAAAATGCCTTCTTTATTCAGGACATTGACTCCTGTCAGTTAATCCGCGACCATATGGAATATCAGTTCGCGCAATATAAAAATAATGGAGAAAAAAACGACGACAGTTTAACCATTCTTGTCGGCGGTGGTGGATTCACCGGTATCGAATATGTTGGGGAATTGGCTGAGCGTGTTCCGCAACTATGCAAAAAATATGATATCGATCGTAGTAAAGTACGCATCATCAATGTAGAGGCGGCACCATCGATCCTGCCTGGTTTCGATAAAGACTTGGTTGCCTATGCGAAACAATCCTTGCAGGAACGCGGGGTAGAATTCCGGGAAGGTGCACCAATTAAAGAGTGTAAAAAGAATTGCTTTGTTGTTGGTGATGATAATGAGGAAATTAAAGCAGGTACCATCGTTTGGACTGGTGGTGTAACAGGTAACCCAGTTCTTAAAAAATCCGGTTTTGAATTAACGAAAGGAAAAGTTACGGTTAATGGTGATTTGCGTGCACCTGGTGAGGATAACATTTTCATTCTTGGTGACTGTGCATGGGTAATGAATGAAAAAGAAGGTCGTCCATTCCCGCCAACTGCCCAGGCAGCAATGCAGCATGCCACAACTTGTGCTGATAATATTGCAGCACTTCTGCATCATCAACCATTAACAAACTTTGTCTTTGATGATAAAGGTACGGTTGCATCACTTGGCGTAAAAGATGCGATGGGAACTGTCTTTTCTGGTACAAAATTATACGGCAAATCAGCAGCTACGATGAAAAAAGTAATCGATAACCGCTCTTTGTTCTTGCAAGGCGGTCCAAAATTGTTGCTTAAAAAAGGTAAAGTGCGTCCGTTTTAGTCGTAAAAAGCCAATAAGAATATAAAAGCCCAGTGGGGGAGAAAAGGAACCACCACTGAATGAAGTTTCACTTTATGAAGAAAATAGGAGGCTCATGAGCATGAAAAAAGGTACATTATATTTTCTTTTAGCGGCAATTGCTTCAATCATTGGATATGCATGTGCAAGCCGTTGCATGGAAGATTCACGTGATTTCCGTTAATAAAACATCAAAACATCATTTGAAAAAGCTCCTTGACTGAATGGTTGAGGGGCTTTTTTGCTTTTATATCCCAATATTCTCTCATGAAAACCCCGTTTTGCTCCATACTACGTACAGGAGGCTGAACGATGAAATCAATTATATTTTCCTTACTGTTCGTATTTACACCAATAACCGTTATGGCAAATGAATTAACGGTAACCGATCATGATAAAATTTCAACAACTATCTCACGGGATCACTATTCGTTTCCTTTTATGGACGGACCATTTATTGAACAGAAAAAGCTGGATCGATTATTTGATACGATTGCACAAAAGATTGATAAGGAACCCGTTGACGCAATGATTAATGATCGGGGCGAAATTATTCCGGAAAAGCCGGGGTATGTACTGGATCGAGAAAAATTTAATCGGCAATTTCGTGCGTTTTTTTATGAGGGAAAGCCAACCACATTGGAGATTCCCAAAAGGCTGGTATACCCAAAAGTGGATAGTGAATTGTTATCGACCATCCGGGAAAAGAAAGTTGGCAGTTATGTGACACGGTTTCAGGAAAGCAATAAAGAGCGTTCTCATAATATTGCGTTGGCTGCTGAAGCGATTAATAATTATGTTTTGCTTCCGGATGAGACTTTTTCGTTTAACAAAGTGGTTGGCAAGCGGACAAAAGAAAAAGGGTATATGCGTGCCCCAGTGATTGTAAAGGGTGAATTGGCTGAAGATATTGGTGGGGGTATTTGCCAAGTATCCTCGACATTATATAATGCGGTTGATATTAATGGTATTGAGATTGTAGAGCGCTATTCTCACAGTAGAAGTGTGCCATATGTTCCGCCTGGACGGGATGCGACAGTCAGTTGGTATGGACCTGATTTTGTGTTTGCCAATAAATCCCATCAACCAATTTTGATTAGAACCAGGGCAATTGACGGGCAGATGGCGATTCAGGTTTATTCTGCGGATACGCCTAAACAATAAACATAAATTATTTTCTATCCGGAATTGGACATGATTCGTCACGGCATTGGTTGACAGGAATGAGCTTTCTGTTTTTAGCAATTTTTTGATAGAGAAAGTCCCCAAGCCCAATCCACTTCAATAAATACATGGCAGGAAGCATGATCCATAATAATGGCAGCTGTTTGACGATTTGAATAAGGGCGTTATATCCGGCAAACCATTTTCCATCATGCTTCACATGCAATTTTTCTTCCATTGCTTGCGGATAGTTTTCTAAATCACGAAATGAGAAAAAGGTTAGGCGATGATGCAGGTCTAATTTTTTCCAAAGAATGGAGCTGTTCGTACACATCGGACAAAAACTATCGTAATAAATGACCATGGTATATTCCTCCTATCTCTACTTCTATTTCATTATAACATGGATCTCCTGTTTGACGATGAAGTTAATTCTTGAGTATTTCATGACAATAATGGTGATAGGAGTAATAAGTCGACATTTTACGTTACAATAAAGATAGGAAACTTTTACGTAACGGATAGGAGATATCGCCATGGCAAATATGGATATTTTAAATTTGGAAGAACAGTTTGAGCAAGTAAAAAATGAAACCAATCAGGCCGATCTGCTGACACTTCTTAAGGAAATTAAACAAGACCATTTTCCCAACGTGTTGGCAAAATCAGCTGAGTACCGGGAAAAATATGGTGATGACCCGCAACTTGTCCAATTGTTATTGTTGATAGAAGCGGTCAGTCATGCACAAATAGGGGAGTATAAGCAGGCGTCTATCATCATGAACAAATTGTATGCGTCAGCAAATGATTTGTCGGGGAGTGAACTTGTCATATATGGAGAACTTGCCTTTATGTGTGATTATAAACTGGCCAGGAGAATTTTATCTGAAGCAGTGAAGCGGATGGAGGATGAAGAAGAACCGGATCGGATGAAACTTGCCCGTGGTTATTTAGTACTAGGTGAATCAGAAGAGAAGCTGGAGAAATTCACCAGAGCAATTAAGTATTACAAACAGGGGTTGACCTATTTTCAGGAAGACGATATTCGCGACCAGTATATGATTCTGTATTTACATTTTAAAATCGGGATGTTGTATTCTGCAAAAAATGAATATGACCCGGCAATCATGTATTTGCAAAAGGCAGTGGACTTAGCCGATGATCATCTCGAAATGAAAATTAATAGCATGGTTAGTCTGGCCAAGATTCATGGGACCCGGGATGATGATGAACAAGCATACCGCTATTTGCAGGAAGTGCTGCCACTGATTGCCGACTCCAAACTGGCGGGCACCGCTGTTCATGCGGAGACGTTAATTGAAATGGCTTTCTATTACTTTGACCAATCATTGCTCGATGAAGCTGTTCCTTATTATGAACAAGCGATTGACATGTACAAAAAATCACATGATAAATCGGTTCGTAAACTGGGAATGGTATATATGCAGTATGCTTACTGTCTGGAACATAAGACCAAAGCTGATAAACATCGTGCGGGGGTTAATTATGAACGGGCTATTGAACAATTGGAGAAAACTGGTGACCGTGAATTGCTGGAAAATGCGTATGCTGATGTTATTGCATTTTTTGATGCAACAAACGACACAAAGAAGAAGCACAAAATAGAAGAGAAATATGTAAAAATGATCAATAGCTAAATTTCAAAGTGCAAAGATAGAAAAGCTGGCCCCCTTCATGGCTGCCAGCTTTTCGTTTTAAGATTGCTGTTTCATCCGAATCCAGTTGATGAGTCCGCCTTGCAAGAGAATATTCACCTGCCGTTTGGATAAGGAATGCTGTACCTTGATTTTGTCATTCCTGCCTTTTACGGACACTTCAAATTCCTGTTGCTTCTGAATCGTGTCCCGCAAATTGGTAAATTCAAGCACATCCCCTTGTGCAAGGCGATCATAGTCTGCAACACTCGCAAATGTAAGTGGCAATACACCAAAGTTGACAAGATTTTGCCAGTGAATCCGGGCATAATCTTTGGCGATAACCGCATGCAGTCCCAAATATCGTGGTGCGAGTGCGGCGTGTTCACGGCTTGAGCCTTGCCCGTAGTTGTAGCCGCCAACGATCGCATGGCCACCTTTTTCTCTAACTTTCATGCTGCGGTCATAATAGGTTGGATCGATTTGTTCATACGTAAATTTACTGATTTCCGGTAAATTACTCCGAAATGGCAATACCCGCGCACCACCAGCAAGTATTTCGTCTGTGGAAATATTGTCCCCGACATGTAATAAGACCGGCAATTCTAGTGTATCAGGAAGTTGATCCATTTCCGGAATCGAAACAATGTTTGGACCCTTCACAAGAGAGACCTTTTGCGCCTCAGCATATGGCAGCGGTTTTTCCATTAACCGGTCATCAACGTTACCTGATGTTGGCTCGGTAACTTTTGGATAGGGTATCTTCAGTGTTCTGGGATCGGTGATTTTTCCTGTTAATGCCGATGCTGCCGCTGTTTCAGGACTTGCCAGGTAAACACTGTCCTCTTTGGTTCCAGAACGTCCCGGGAAATTTCGTGGTGTCGTACGCAGACTGTTGCGACCGGAAGCGGGTGCCTGCCCCATGCCAATGCAGCCATTACAGCCAGCTTGATGGAGACGGGCACCGGATTTCAGCAGGCTGGCAATATGCAGTTCTTGTACTAAATTTGTTAGCATTTGCCTTGATGTTGGGTTAATATCAAATGATAACCCCGGTGCAATTTTTCTTCCTTTAACCATTTCAGCTGCGATGGCAAAATCACGATAACCCGGATTTGCCGATGAACCAATATAGGCTTGATATATCGGTGTTTCTTCTAATTCACTAACTTTTACAACGTTTCCAGGACTTGACGGTTTGGCCACCATTGGCTCCAATTTGGAAAGATCAATTGTATCCTCCAAGTCGTAAGTAGCATCCGAGTCTGCGGATAACTCGATCCAATCATCTTCCCGATTTTGCGCTTTTAAAAAATCTCTTACCGCTTCATCAGATGGGAATACTGTTGCGGTTGCGCCAAGTTCTGCACCCATATTGGCAATAACGTGACGATCCATAGCGGTTAAGTGCTTTAACCCGGGACCATAATATTCAATAATTTTCCCTACGCCACCTTTGACATCATAGCGTCGCAGCATTTCCAGAATGACATCCTTGGCGCTAACCCAATCTGGAAGTTCTCCAGTAAGCTTCACCCCAAAGATTTCCGGCATTTTAATGTAGATTGGTTCTCCAGCTATGGCCATGGCTACATCGATTCCACCAGCACCCATCGCAAGCATCCCCATTGAACCATTGGCACATGTGTGACTATCCGATCCTAACAATGTTTTTCCGGGCTTTGCCAATCGCTGCATATGGACAGGGTGGCTGACACCATTGCCTGGCCGACTATAATGCAGTCCGAATCGTTGAGCGGCACTTTCCAAAAACAGGTGGTCATCCGGATTCTTGTTGTCGACCTGGATGAGGTTATGGTCCACATATTGTGCAGATGCTTCTGTTTTGGCATAATCGAGTCCCATCGCTTCCAGTTCCAGCATCACCATTGTCCCTGTGGCATCCTGGGTTAACGTTTGATCGATTTTCAGTCCGATTTCTTCTCCTTTGTTCATCGTTCCGGAAACGAGATGATCCCGGATTAATTTTTGTGCAACATTCAATCCCATGATCATGTTCCTCCTTCTATATCTTTTTGTTAGCTTCAGCACCTAGCGGCTAGCGTACAGGACGTGGCATTCTTAGCCGGTATCATTTAACTGGCACGCTTGCTTTCTTGTACAACCATTCTATTGTGTGTATTCCTTAAATATCTGCTTTTCAAACGTCCCATTACTTATGTATAGTACTGGAGGATTGTCTGAATGAATAATTAAAGATTAAACAAGGACAGGAAAGTAAATTTCCTGTCCTTGTTGGCGGGAGTAGTGTAGAGCCGCTGATGCTGTATAGCATTTTTTATCAGCGGTTTTGTTTGTTCTATCAGCGACTTTTGCACTTGTATCAGCGGTTTTGCGTGTTCTATCAGCGATTATTTCACTTCTATCAGCGGTTTCATGTGTTCTATCAGCGATTCCCATTTTTTGGTGGGACGAAGGAACCGTCTCTGTGTCCCGCTTGGGCAAGGGAAGAGCCGCCCTTGTGTACCGCTTTCGGGCTGGCCGGCTCTGTGCTACGCTTATTCTGCTTGATGTGCTTCGATTTCTATGTTGATTTTTACCTCGTCACCAACGAGAACTCCGCCGGTTTCCAGGGCGACGTTCCAGGTTAAACCAAAATCTTTTCGGCTTATTTTAGTTGTTCCACTAAAACCGGCAACTGTATCACCACTCATCGGATCTTTGTGCTGACCTTCATATTCGACGGAAAATGTTACTGGTTTGGTTGTGCCACGAATTGTAAAATCACCTGTGACGTCATATTCATTTTCCGACTTTTTAGTGATGTCGGTAGCTTTGAATGTCATTTTAGGGTGATTTTCCACATCAAAGAAATCGGCTGATCGCAAATGATCATCGCGGTCGGGTTGGCGCGTATCAATGCTGTTGACATCAATGGTAAATTCGATTTCTGCATCGGTCAAATCTTCCGGATCTGCTACTATGTTTGCTTCGAACTCGTTGAATGCCCCTTTTGCTTTCGAAATCATCATGTGTTTGACAACAAACTCCAACGAACTATGCGCTAGATCAACTGTCCATTTTGTTTTTGCCATTTGTATTCCTCCTGGTTAAGTGATTTTTAATACATCGGTTACTTTTCAACACCAAGTATAAAATGATAAATTAATATTGTCAACTTATCTATTAGTTTTTCCACATAAGTCTGTCCCTTAAACAAAAACAGATTGTGATCGTAAAATGGTATCAGGAAATGCTATAATATGATTGATTGGTTGCTTATCGGTGGTTAAAAAAGGAAAGGGAGGGTTTTCGTGTATTGTACGAATTGTGGCACGGAGCTGGATCGAGATGCAAATTTTTGTGCGAATTGCGGCCAAAAAAAACAGGATTCGCTTGCGGCGACAGTTACACCTGCAGATGCAGCACAAGATAGCACGGAAAATAATGATTCGCAGTTATGGAAAGTGGACGTTCAAAATTTTGTAGGAAGTAATTATCCCTTTTATTCAGGTAAATGGAAGCAAATGCAAGACAAAGGTAATTCTTTCTCCCGGAATTTTGCGGCTTTTTTCTTAAGCATTTTCTGGCTGGGCTACCGAAAAATGTACCGTGAAATATTTGTGATTGCGCTTATTTTCTTAGCAATTGATTTTATTCTGTATCTAGCAGGTTATGAGTATACCACGGAAACTACGGGATTATTTTACGATCCAGTTGATTATAAGATTAACCTTGCCGTGATGGTGATTCTGGGTCTTTATGGAAACCACCTTTATCGGAAACATACAATGAAACAGATTTCCATAATTCGGGATAAAGAGCAGCCATCAGAAATAAAGCAGGCAGCGTTGAAGCAAAAAGGTGGAACCAGCTTCTTAGGTGTTTTATTGGCGATTATGATAATGATACTTGTCTATGGCGTCCCGACATCCTTTATTCCTCAGCAGGTTGATATAGTTAGCAGTATTCAACATGGTACCTTTGACGAATTACCGGATAAAACGGTTGATGAATTATTTGCTGATCTATTTGAGCATGGTTCATGGGAAGAAGTGGCAGATGATTCCGATACTGCCGTTGTGAGGTACAATGGGGAAAAACAAATGGATAATGAGCGACATGAGATTCAAATTGACTTTGCTGCTGAAAAAGATGACAAAGCATTTCGTATTGAGCGCGTTATAGTAGATAATGAGGAACTGTCTTTGTTGGAAACGAACGATTTTTTGGACTATATCCTCCGTAATGGTTTGAATGGGGAATATGTACCCGAACAGGATGAACCAGGATATGTGTTGTAAGCGCAAAGACGGTTCGGACGTGGTTTATCCTCATTGTCCAATTATCCACAATCAAAAAATTTTCCGCATTAACTGGCGGTAATACCCACTTCAAGAAATTAAGGGTAATCCGGGAATGAAAAGTGAGGAGATAAAGAAAACCTTCACTGATTGAAGTTTCACTTTATAATTTCATGGACGACAAGAAAAAATCGAGGGATGGCTATGAAACAATTAAGTATTATTCCGTGTGGGATCAAGAAAGTTTGGGATAAACATCCGGAACTTGGTGCGGTTACAGCGAAAGAAGCATACGTGGGGACATTTCACACATTGTGTCGCCGGTATGCCGAAATTTTTACCAATGATTGGGTCGTTTTATCGGCTAAGCACGGATTTTTATTCCCGGATGACATCGTCGACGGCCCTTATGATGTAACGTTTAATCAAAAGAGTGACGAAATCATCTCCACCCAACGTTTACAAGCACAGGTGAAAATGAAAAAGCTGGATCAATATGATGAATTAATTGTTTTAACAGGGAAAAAATACAAAAAAGTGATTGAGGCAAGTTTTGGTGCCTCGTTTCCCGCAACGTTTCCACTATTACAATATAAAGGGATCGGGTACATGCAGCAAGGTTTAAAGCGAGCCATTCAAGAGGGGATACCCATTCACTAGCAAAATAGCAAGGAGAATTAGCATATGAATCGTACAGCAATGTTGGTGATTGTTTTAATTGTATATTCAGTCTATGCGGCCTTAAAGCACAAGGAGGTATGGCGTAAACTAACGGTTAAACAGATAAGTGGTGTGGTACTGACGTTTATCCTCTTGACAGGAATTGGTGGTGTTTTCTTATATTATTGGATGAATTTGGTAACGGATATCATTCCAAATGATATTGTCAGCATTATTTTACAGTTTATCAGTGCTATTATGGTTGTGGTTTTCGGTGTGGTCTTTTTCAACATCATCATCGCCAAAATCACGAATGGAATTTTACCAGTTAAAAATACTTATCAATGAGAAAAACCTGTTAGTTTTTATGCTGACGGGTTTTCCCATCTTAGGATGATTGTTCTTGCCGATGAGTAGTGAACAAGAAGCAAGTCATGATGGTTTCACCGCTGTATAGGCAGTTTGGTTTTTCTTTAAAAGAATTGTTCAGATGTTATGATAATATTCCCATTATTTGTTATAGTAGAGGAGGTACGAACAATATAGATGGGGTGGGTAAATCGTGCGCGAACTCATTGGATCATGTCAATCATGTGGGAAAAACGTATATGGTGAGAATGGATTTTTTGATGGAGAACAAATAGACGGGAAATTATTATGTTATTCATGTGCTGAAAAATCGGAAAAATCCAAAGAAAACGACGAGGTGGGTTGAGGAATTAAGTGAGAATCGCCGTATGATGAATTGAAATCGCCGACAAATGGCACAAAATCGCCGTTAAATGTTCATCTGAGTGTTTAAGTAGATACGGTTCGGGTTGCGGGCTGGCGGTAGTTTTGGACCATCTCCATATCTCGCTTTTCTCACCTGTATGTGCTTTGCTGCATAGGCTATAGCACATGTAGTGAGAAAGGAAGGGTTCAATGGGGCTGACAATATCGCATTGGTTATATGGGACCTTTACGTTATTAATTATTTTGACCATGATTTTCAAACGTGGCGTTGTGTTGCCGACTTTACTGGGGACATTTATCGTTGCCTTCGTGTATAAGGGGAATGTCATTGACGGATTTACAGCCATCTTTCATGCGAACCTGGTTGCTGCTAAAGAATTGTTTAACATTTTCCTGATCATCACGTTTATGATCGCATTGTTGCATTCGTTGCATGATCTTGGTGCGGATCGCCGGATGGTGCAACCGATTCAAAAGATGATGGTTAATGGGCATGTATCCTATTTTGTTCTGGTCGCCATCACTTATGTTATTTCCTTGTTCTTCTGGCCAACACCAGCCGTTCCGCTTATTTGTGCTTTACTTGTTCCGGCAGCCGTTCGAGCAGGGTTGCCTGCCATGACAGCCGCGGTTGCGATTGCGTTAGCTGGCCAGGGGATGGCACTTTCGTCTGATTACATTGTACAGGTGGCACCGGGCTTATCTGCAAAATCAGCTGGAATTGAAACAGGTATTGTAGCGGATCAGGCATTGATATTATCACTAATAACTGGTGGAATTGCTATTGTCACCGTCTATTTCCTCCACCGTAAACACATGCGTAATCAGGATAATAAATTTGATCAAAAATGTATTGAAAAAGAACTGGAAGCATTACAAATAGATACGGAATCAACGAATAAACCGCATGCAACACATTTATCAGCGTGGAGTAAAATTTTTGCCGTGCTTGTTCCGTTGGCATTGATTTGTGTCGTCATTTATATGGTCTTCACGAAACTTTCTTCAGGCAGAATGAGCGGATTTGAAGGTGGTGATGGGGCAGCTTTTATCGGTGGTGTGGCTGTTATATTATTGCTGTTGTCAACAGTCGCCTTTGGAAGACAACATGCATTGGATTATATTAGTAATCACATAACAGATGGTTTTGTGTTTGCGTTTAAGGCGATGGGCCCGGTTATTCCGATTGCGGGATTTTTCTTCCTTGGTAGTGCGGATTTTGCTGGAAGTATTTTGGGAATCGAGAAAAACCCACCATCATTTTTATTCGACCTTGTGCAGTCAACACAGGAATTCCTGCCGCATAGTGCGTTACTTGCAGCATTTAGTGTCTTAATTATCGGGATTATTACCGGACTGGATGGTTCTGGCTTTTCTGGGTTGCCATTAACAGGTGCACTAGCCGCTTCATTACAACAAGATGGATTGGATGCCAGCACACTTGCAGCTATTGGCCAAATGGGGGCTATCTGGACTGGTGGCGGAACAATCGTTGCCTGGTCCTCACTCATCGCCATTGCCGGATTTTGTGGTGTATCCGTCATGGACCTCGTTCGTAAAAACTTCTTGCCAGTTATGCTCGGACTCGTCATCTCTACCATAGTTGCAGTACTCCTGCTGTAGGGACAGAGGGTGGTTCCTTTGTCCCTGCATTTTATCGAAATTGGTGATAACCCGATTGATAAACCGCCAGGAAACATCCATCAATTTCTTGGGAACAGTCATATCAACCAAAACGGGTGTAACGTCAACATCGTTGTGGCATTCTCTCTATGAGGCATACTTCCAACCCACAATTATATTCAGAAAAGCGATCCAATTACTTGATAAATACCATTTACATATGCGAACATTATCATAAATAAAGTGTTACCCAGCGAGGCTGCTGCTTATAGAGGATGTTCAAAAAGTCCGGTAAAAATGACATGCCCCTTCAAAAGGGGTATGCCGACGCCTGAGCGCAAGCCCGTTTTTAGTCGGCCTTCCTTTGAAGCTCGTTGGCTTGCTTTTCCGCTCCTCATGTACCTTTTATGTACACTCCGGTGCTCAAAG
>NZ_JBFNXI010000023.1:0-49835 GCF_040812445.1 Lentibacillus sp. L22
CATGGTAGGGTTTCTCCTCTCTTTATTTGTTGTCCAATTTTGAGGATACCCTACCTCTTTTTTTCGTCTCAAATATTTTACACAAACTATTTTACGTCATCAAGTAATAAGAAAGATATTTATTCATAAAATGCTATATTAGATGATTAATTGTGTTTGGATAAGGTTCTCTTTGATGTTATGAATTAAAACGCGAAGGATGGATCGTAAAAAAAGGATGGATCGTAAAAAGTGGAAATTAATTTAAAACGAATGCTAAGCGATTTTTCTACAATTATTAGCTATACAAAATCACCAAATAATGGCTGTACTCGTTTTTCCTATAGTGATGAAGATAGGCAGGCAAGGAACTATCTTTTCTCACAGATAGAGAAGCTTGGTCTTTCGGTAAAGATAGATGCAGTTGGAAATATTCGAGCCATGTATGGGAAGGAAATTGACAAGCCCTCCATTATGATCGGCTCACACATTGATACTGTAGAAAATGGCGGAAAATATGATGGACTGACTGGTGTTTTGACAGCTTTGGAGACGATTAGAGTGTTAAAAGAAGAACAGGTAAACCTGCACCGCCCGATCGAATTGATTATTTTTGCCGAGGAGGAAGGATCAAATTTCGGTATTACCATGCTGGGAAGTAAGGTATTGACCGGCCAGTATGGATTGACTGCTCTCCAAACGATCACAAATGGGGCGGGTGATTCAGCTTATGATGTGATAAAAAAATTTGGCCTTGATGTGGAGCGTACCGGAAAGGACATTCTTGGCAAGGATGAAATAAATGCGATGATTGAACTACATATTGAGCAGGGTGCGGTGCTGGAGACGCAACAACAATCAATTGGCATTGTTCAGGCAATCGCCGGAATGAAAACATTTAAAATTACCTTGAAGGGTGAATCCAATCATGCGGGCACTACACCAATGAATTTGCGACAAGATCCGTTGGCGGGAGCAGCAAGTATTATTTCGCATATACGTAAGGCAGCCAAAACGCAAGCTTTACCAACAACGGTTGCCACGGTTGGTAAAATAACCTGTCAGCCAAATATGCCGAATGTGATCCCGCAAAAGGTAGAGTTCTACGTGGATGTCAGAGATGTAGAGACAAAGGGAATCGATATCATCGCCAACGAGATAAGAGAAAAAGTAAATGCCGTAGCTGATGAAGACAAACTCCATAGCAATATCGAATTGATTGGTGCATCTGATCCCGTAACACTATCGCCAAGAATTATTCAAGTGATTGAAGAAATAGCAAGCAAGCGTGACTATAACTATATGAAAATGAATAGCGGTGCAGTTCATGATGCGGCGATGATGACGGACTTGACCGATGTGGGGATGATTTTTATTCCAAGTATGGGAGGAAAAAGTCATTGTCCTGAGGAATATACAAGTAATGCAGATATCAAATTGGGAGGTGATTTGTTACTTCATGTAGTTAAAGCTTTAGCTACCAAAAAATGAGAAAACACAGACGACACCAAGTTAAACACTTGCAAATTTTCTAAAAGGAGGATATACATGCGTACATTAATTAAAAACGGAACCATTGTAACCGCAATTGATGAATTTGTTGGAGATGTATTAGTTGAGGGAGAAAAAATAGTTGCTGTCGGGGAACAGTTGGATACGTCTGCTGATGAGATCGTCGATGCCCAAGGGAAATATGTTCTTCCTGGTGGGGTCGATCAACATGTCCATTACTCCTTTGAATTTAAAGGGGAACGGGTACGAGGATTTGAAACTTCCAATGCTGCGGTTGCTGGAGGAACGACAACGGTTGTGGAATTTGTTAATCAGGAACAGGGAAAAGGCATGGCTGATACGATTTTTGAAATGGACAAAAATGAAGTCGCTCCCCAGGCGATGGCAGATTATTCATACCATGCGGTTGTCTGTGACCCGGTTGATGCGACTTTCGAGGAAATTGCTGAATTGCCAAGCCGAGGGATTTCTACGGTTAAATTATTTATGGCCTATAAAGGAATGCCGTTCCATAGTGATGATGAGGCTCTTTATAAGGCTCTAATAGCGGCAAAAAAAGCCGGCGTTACGGTTATGGTCCATTGTGAGAATGCCGATGTGATTGATTTTCTCCAAAAGAAAATGATAGCCGAGGGCAAGACAGATCCATATTATCATGCGTTATCCAGACCGGCACGGGTAGAACTGGAAGCAACCCAGCGCGTGATTCAGCTAGCAGCTTTAGCCGAGGCCCCGGTTTATATTGTGCATGTCACAGCTAAAGAAGTGATGGAAGCTATCCGGTCTGCAAAAAATGATGGATTGCCAGTGTATGGCGAAACTTGCGTCCAATATCTGATGCTTGATGAAAATGATTTAGCCAAGCCCAATTTCGAAGGGGCAAAATACGTGATGTCCCCGGCATTACGAACCAAGGATGATCAGGAAGCTTTATGGAAAGCAGTTGATCGTGGCTGGTTAAACGCCATCAGTACCGACCATTGCGGATTTGACTGGGAATCGCAAAAACATATGGGTGTGAACGATTTTACCAATATTCCAAACGGCGCACCGGGTGTACAAAACCGGTTGGGTATTCTGTGGACATATGGTGTAAATACTGGAAAAATCTCCAGACAACGGTTTGTTGACTTATTTGCAACCACGCCGGCCAAAAACATGGGGTTAGACCATTGCAAAGGACATATTGGTGTTGGTATGGATGCCGATATTGTGTTGTATGACCCGCATGGATCGTCCATTATCTCCAATGAAAATAGCTTGCATGGCGTTGATTATGACACATTTGAAGGATACAAGCAGGAAGGGAAAGTGGATAAAGTATTCCTTCGCGGCAAACTCGTGGTTGACGATGGGACATTTGTTGGCAAAAAAGGTGATGGCAAGTTTATCCCGGGAAAACCATTTGCACTATGTTTTGATGATACGAAGGCCGATAAGGAGTTAAAGCGGGTGTAAAATTATAGACGAAATCTAACTATGCAGCTTGTAAAAAAGTAACTACCCAGTATAGGCTACTACGGGTAGTTACTTTTTTAGAGGATGTTCAAAAAGTCCGGTAAAAATGACATGCCCCTTCAAAAGGGGTATGCCGACGCCTGAGCGCAAGCCCGTTTTTAGTCGGCCTTCCTTTGAAGAAGCTCGTTGGCTTGCTTTTCCGCTCCTCATGTACCCTTTTGTACATTCCGGTGCTCAAAGCTACGCCGCCTCCTTTTTGAACATGTACTTTCAGGTAAAAACCTTATAAAAAAATAAAACGAGTTGCTAGCACTGAAAGACTGTTGTCTGACCAACCAATCTTTTGATTAGAAAACTGGTTGCTATACAAGTCAGCATAAAACCTACTTACCCTGCTTTTTTGATAATTGGGTTCTATCTTCCATTTGGGGAGGTTCTTCCGTCCACCCGTGTTTAATCATGAGATCTCCTCCATCATTTGCAAAGGTAAAAGTATCCTTACCAACCACTGCCATTTTTGCTGGCAAGTCCTTCCTCAGGCTAAAGGAAGTGCCGATAGCATTGCTGCCTAAACCAAAGCTAGTCAAAATGGATGTATTATACATCATAAGCTTATCTGAAAAGGGTGATACTGTTGAGTCTGAAACTATTCCGGCTGCCGTAGACGGAACATTAATATCGCTATCCAATAACACTTCACTGAATTTCTCAATGATTGTTTTGGACAATTCCTTGCCTCTGAAAAAGTATTTTTGAACGTCTTTATGCTTAGCCGCTTGGGCAAAGCCCGTCATTAATTTCATCCCTGCAACATTTGATTCAATCGCTTGATAAAGATAAGCCACTTCAACCGTACTTAATGATCTTCTATGGCCCATCATTTTAAAACCTGACCGATAATCCTTCCCATCCGCAAATTCTACTTTGTTGGGTAAAGTAACCCCGGGTGATTTTGGGAGCAAACCTTTTTCTAATAAAAACTGTGTCGTCTTTATGCAAAATTCCTCTGAAAATGCCGAGAATCTTTTGTGCATCTCCATGATGTCCTTCCGATAACTCATAGACATGTGTAATGCATGAAGACCTGTAGCAACTTTCATCATTGTTCGTAAATACATGATTTCAAAAACATCATCAAACAACCTTGGAGCACTGTGATTCACATCATTTTCTGTAAACTCTATCGGAACAGCTGTACCCTCTTGTATGAAAACATTACTCAGTTCATTAACAAAGTTGCTTTCTCCATCGTGAAAGGTTTGCAATATTTCTATAGCTTCTGGATCTTGATTATGTGATAAAAAAGATTCAATCACTCTTAGCATCATGGTTTTTTTCTGATAAACAATCCAAAGAGTTGCAATCTCAGATGAAGTTATTGGATCAGTTGTCATTGATTTTTTCCTCCAAATCGAGTTGAAAGTATGGTTGTCAGTATCTTTTACCAACAGTGGAGAAATATTCATTTTCATAATGTAGTGGTTGGGGATAGTCAGGCAACAAGGTAACAATAATGGTAACGGATCCGATAAAGAAAATCAGGAATGTGACAGATGAGACTGTTCGTGGCAATTTTTACCGATTTAATTGGATTATCGGTAAGTCATTTATTAGTCAAGTATTTTTCCCATTGGACAATTTGTAAAATAATTCACTGTTGATGTTTAACGATTACTATTACATTCAATAATACTAGATTCCAGATCGTCGGAATAATCCAATTCTTCTTGTAATATTGCTCGTTTACATACATAAATTTGTACTAGGCCAGATTTTGATGAAATTGACCTGTCATACTTAAGTATTTGGGGCGAAGACTATGTCTACTAAGGACAATGGGGTGTGATTTTAGGCTCCAGTTTAATCTATATGATTAGTTACATGGGGGCTGTCGCATGTCGTTGACGGGCATACCACGATCATTGCCAAAAAACATCGACAAAAATATCAATCGCGATATCAGTCCTGAGGCAAAGGTTATTTCTACCTATATCTATAAACCAGTAAAAGGGTGAATGATATTGAGGATCATTAACGCGGAACAACTGGGCTTTAGCCAGGAGGAAATAAAACAGCAGTTGGAACAGTTGGATCAGGGGAGAACGTACCAGGCACAACGGCTGGTATATTATCCATATATAATTTTTGAATTCACAATTGATAGAAGAAGGTTCTTTCATCCGTTAAAAGGATATGTCGGTTGTACCATTGATGGCGTGAATAAGATTGGGGCTTTGGCGGATACATTCCCAGAGCTTGCAAAAGTGGAAGTATCCGACCAGAACATCATTGCATTGGACCTGACATTTGCCGAGGCAAAGAAAATAGCGGAGGACTTTTTATACAATTCTATTTCTGCAAGAAAGAAAGTCATTACCGCTCCTAAACTAAACTTAACCAAACAGGAACTATTTTACCGGCCGTACTGGGTTGTGGAAGGTGACGTAGATCTCCCCAGTCATTTTTTTATTACGGTTGATGCAGTAAGCGGAAAGTTTCATCCGTTATAGTACAGCTGATCCAAATTACCATTACAAAGTGACCAACAATCGTTAGCAATCTTTTTACACCATGTTAAATATATAATTAACTCTAAAAAAATATATAAGTGAAATAGGCAATGTAAGCGTTTCGAACTTTTTTTCTCTTAATAGTAAGCTATTTCTACAAAATGATATTTAGGGGGTGATTTTCGAATCAATTATCACTTCAGGTTAATGAAGGATTGTACAGGAGCTTTAATAATGAATGTGTTTTAACTGATGATCTTTGAAAGGAGGGCTTTTATTGGAACATGTATTGCAAAATATGTTGTCAGCAAATGATCTTGCAAAGAATTTTGATGAATCGAAGCCCAGTTACAATGCGCAGGAAGCCTTGGATGAAGCTAATCGCTGTCTGTACTGTTATGATGCACCCTGTATCAAAGCCTGCCCGACTGGAATTAATATCCCTGGTTTTATTAAAAAGATTGCATCCGGAAATGTAAAAGGGTCGGCAACAACGATTATGGAAGAAAATCCGATTGGAGCAAGCTGTGCGCGTGTTTGTCCAACAGAAGAATTGTGTGAGGGAGCTTGTGTACTCAACCATTCTACCAAACCGATCATGATTGGTGACTTACAACGATTTGCAACAGACTGGGCGATGAAAAATGAGCAAGTGTTGTTTAAAGCTGGAGAGAAAAACGGAAAGCGGATTGCGGTTGTTGGCAGTGGTCCAGCAGGGTTATCATCAGCCCGTGAACTGGCTCGACTCGGTTATGCGGTGACGATTTTTGAAGCTAAAGAGGAGGCGGGCGGTTTAGACACGCATGGGATTGTTCCATTTCGGCTGCCTAAGGATATTTCTTTATGGGAAGTGGAACAGGTGGAAAATTTGGGTGTTGAGATTCGTACGGGTACCGAAGTGGGCAAAGACATTTTGGCAAAGGATCTTATACGTGATTATGATGCGGTGATCGTTGCTGTCGGCATGTCCAAGGTCCCTATGTTAGGCATTGAAGGGGAGGATTTAGCTGGAATTTACGACGCCATTGATTTGGTTGAAGAAGTAAAGAACGGAAATTATCCAACTGAATTTGTCGGGAAACGTGTCGCGGTTATTGGGGCTGGAAATACAGCGATCGATGGAGCAACGACATCCGTCAGACTTGGAGCGGAAAACGTTAAAATTCTCTATCGACGGACGGAAGCGGAAATGTCGGCGTATGATTTCGAATACGAATTTGCCAAACAGGATGGCGTTGAATTTAGATGGTTGGTTACACCGAAACGCCTGATTGGTGATAATAGTGGCCATATCAAACAGATGGAATGTGTTCGCATGGAGTTAACAGAAGCCGAATCTGATGGACGGAAGCGACCAGTTGAAATCAAGGGATCCGAATTTCTCATGGATGTGGATATCGTTATTAAAGCGATTGGTCAGACACGGCATCATCAGCTAATCGAAGCATTCGGTCTGGAACATAATGGTGGTGTTGTGAAGGTAGACCCTAAAACCTTTCTTACTTCTCATCCGAAAGTATATGCTGCGGGTGATGTGGTTTTTGCCAAAGGTGTTGGGGAAGCGATGGCCGTATCCGCTGCACAACAGGGAAAAGAAACAGCCTACGTGGTACATCAGCAATTAAAAGAATCCAAGGAGTAAGTATAGAAAGATTGGAGGAATAAACATGGCCGATATCAGTATCAATTTTGCAGGAATTAAGTCCCCTAATCCCTATTGGCTCGCATCTGCGCCACCAACGAATACAGGGTACCAGGTTCAGCGTGCGTTTGAAGCTGGATGGGGTGGCGCAGTATGGAAAACACTTTGTGAACCAGTGTTGAATGTGACTTCTCGTTTTGGTGGCTATCATTTTAATGGTCAGCGGGTAGCTGGTTTTAACAATATTGAATTGGTTTCCGACCGGCCCATTGAGGAGAATCTACAGGAAATTTATGAAACAAAGAAACGATTCCCTGATCGGGTCATCATTGCCTCATTAATGGTAGAACCACAGCGGGATAAATGGCATGAAATTGTTAAACGGGTGCAAGCTGTCGGGGTAGATGGTTTTGAATTGAATCTTGGCTGTCCGCATGGCATGTCTGAACGTGGAATGGGATCGGCGGTCGGTCAGCATCCCGATTTGGTAGAAAAGTCAACCCTGTATGCCAAGGAAGTCGCCGAAGTGCCGGTCATTACCAAATTAACCCCGAATATTACCGATATAACTGCAACGGCAAAAGCTGCTGAACGCGGTGGAGCGGATGCGGTCAGTATGATCAATACGATTAACAGTTTAATCGGCGTAGATATCGATACGTGGAATCCGATACCGAATGTCAACGGTAAGGGAGCACATGGCGGATACTGCGGGCCGGCAGTTAAACCGATTGCTCTCAATATGGTCGGCGAATGTGCACGGCAGCCGGATTTCCATATTCCAATTTCAGGAATAGGCGGCATTTCGAACTGGCAAGATACGGTTGAATTTATGCTGATAGGTGCCGGGGGCGTGCAGATATGTACAGCAGCCATGCATCATGGATTCAGTATTATCGATGATTTGACCGAGGGCTTGAGCAATTATTTGGATGCGAAAGGGATTGCCTCGGTTAGTGAACTCATTGGCAAATCAGTAGAAAAATATACGGACTGGAGTAATTTGGATTTAAATCATCGAATGGTCGCTCGTATCAACAATGATGTTTGTATTAATTGCAATAAGTGTCATATTGCTTGTGAAGATACTGCTCATCAATGTATCGATATGCTGGTTGATGAAAATGGGGATGAATACTTGAAGGTCAGGGAAGATGATTGCGTCGGCTGCAACCTTTGTTCCATCGTTTGTCCGGTTGAGGGAGCAATTGACATGGTGGATCTGGTGCAAACGGAACCGCCAATGTCCTGGAATGACCGGCAAGCTGCTTTGCAAATGCTCAATAGCAGTAGATGATTTTCTTATTCATGCGTTTTACTGTGAAAATAAACAAACGAAAAAGGTGGAGGATTTTGTGAGTTGATGTGATTGATCGAGGAGCAAGCTGTTTGACAGATGTAGAAGTCAAACAGCTTTGAAACGCCTCAATAAATTATAAGGGGAAGAAAAATGGGAAAGACCGACAAAAACAACGCTTACCTTAAGTCACCGGATTTACTTCCAGTTGGTTACAATCAGCGGAAGATAGGAATCATGGGATTTTTTGCAATGTGGGTTGGAATGGCCATTCTTTTAGCAACCTTTGATATTGGCGCTTCCGGCGTTCAAAGTATTCCTCTGCCCTGGGTTGTACTGGCAACATTGATCGGCTGTATCGCAGTTGGAGGTTTTATTTCGATCGTCGGCGATATCGGGGTGGAACATGGCTTGTCTTTTCCAGTTTATATGCGGGCACCATTTGGCATCGTGGGTACCCATATCCCCTCGATAGCCCGGGCAGTTACAGCATCATTTTGGTTTGGGCTCAATACTTATTTCGGTTCAACCGCGATCAATTCGATCATTCATACGATTAATTCGGGATTTGATAACTGGTTATTATGTTATATCGTATTTGCCCTTGCCCAGCTGATTAATACTGCCTCTGGTATTAAATGGGTGGAGCGATTTGCTGATTTTGCTGCCCCTATCATTATTATTCTATCGTTAATCATCTACCACACGTTGACAACGGATATTGTTGACAAAGGTGGCGATGTTTGGGCTTGGGCAGCGAGTCCTGTTACAGGGGGTGCTGCGTTTACAGCGTTTATCATCGTTATTTTTGCCAATATGGGTTTTTGGGCAACGTTGGGGTGTGATATCCCGACCATATCTCGGTTTTTTAAAGCACCTAAACATGAAAGAAATTGGTTTAAACGAAATAGAACGAATTTGATCGGCAGTCTGATCGCCATGCCATTGACAGAAGCATTTATGATTATGATTGGTGCGGCAGCCTTTATGGTAGCAGGCAGCTCCAATCCGGTTGATGCCCTGCAGGAGACTGCGTCTGGCTGGATGCTGGCGATGCTGCTGCTCATGATTATCCTGACACAGTGGTCGACGAATACGGCTGCAAATATTGTACCTGCCGCTGCTATTTTTTCCAACGTATTGGGGCCTAAAGTATCCAATGCGATTGCGGTATTTGTTGTCGGGATTGTCGGAACGATTATTCAGCCATGGAGTGTCTATGAAATCTTGACGCAGGCACTTTTATTCTTTGGAGCTGTTTTGTCGGCAATCAGCGGGATTCTTGTTGTTGATTATTATTTGTTACGGAAACGACGGGTAAATGTCCAGGAACTGTACCAGCATAATGGGCAATTCAGATTCCATGGCGGTGTAAACATTGTTGGTTTTATTGCCTGGGTGATTGGTGGTGCTGTCGCTATTCTGCTCATGGATTATTCGTTTATTGTCGGATTTGTGTTAGCGGGTGCCATTTACTATGTACTGGCTAAACATTGGTATTTCAAAAAGTTTCCCCAGGCAGAAATAGAAGATCCAAGTGACGAAAAATATCTGGGAATTACCGTAGGCCGTGATTGGGTGATTGAGGAAAATAGCGGAAATAGTCAGGAAGAAGTGATAGATTAAGTGGCGAAGGAGGAAGATGGCGTTGTCGACCAATGATGCTTTTCAATCGGAAAAATTTCAAATGGATAATTTGCTTGAAAAAGGGTATATCATAAGTGATTCAAAAGGAACGCTGGACGGCGATTTAGTTGAATTCATGCATAAAACGACCTTTGATAAAAAGACAATACTTTTAACTAATCCGGATAGTCGTAAATATTTTGCCATACTTTGCATCAAGCAGCAAAAACAGGCGGCTGAGTAAATACGAAGAAGAGATAGAATGGGAGGCAATCAATGATGGAGAAACAAGGAATACGAATTAATAGAGAGCGGCTTAAAAACACCATAGAGGAATTCGCTGATTACGGACGAACGGAAAATAATGGCGTTACGCGTTTGGCGTTATCTGATGTGGATATTCAAGTAAGGAAACATTTCCAATCCGAATGTGAAAAACTTGGAATGACGGTTATCTATGATGATATGGCCAATATGTATGCAACGTTGCCTAGTATGGATAATGATCAGCCTCCAGTAGTTGTCGGGTCACATTTGGACTCAGTAAAAAAGGGTGGCCGATTTGATGGTGTACTCGGTGTGTTAACCGGTTTGGAAGTGGTTCGGACGATGGTTGAAAATGGCATTAGGCCACAGGTTCCTGTTGTAGTAGCTAATATCACCAATGAAGAGGGAGCGCGATTTGAACCCGCGATGATGTCTTCCGGTGTGATTTCAGGAAAATTTGATAAGCCAACTATGCTCAAGTCAACGGATGAAGATGGTGTGACATTTGGGGAAGCACTTGAATCAAGCGGCTTTGCAGGGAAAGAAGAAAATCGTTTAAAAGACGCAGCTGCCTTTTTGGAATTACACATTGAACAGGGTCCGGTATTAGAAAGTGAGTCACTGCAGATTGGGGTGGTTGAGGGCGTGGTTGGCATGGTCAATTATGAAATCGAAGTTACGGGTGATTCCGACCATGCTGGTACAACACCAATGTCCATGCGCAAAGATGCCTTGTTCGCTACCAATAATCTGATGACAGAGATACGGGAGAAAATGAGTAAACTGGATGATAAATTGGTTTATACGATTGGCCGCATGAATGTAAGCCCAAACATTCATACCGTCATTCCAAATAAGGTTGTGTTTACTATCGAGGCAAGACATCAGGATGCCAAAACTATCCGGCAAGTTGAGGAAATTATTCAGGGGCTTCCGGAATCCGCCGGCAAAGAAAAATGTAACGTGAAAGTAACTAAACAATGGGATCGGGATACGGTATGGTTTGATGAGAAACTTGTAAATGCCTTGGAGCAATCAGCAAAAAATATCGGTTATTCCTATAAGCGGATGGTAAGTGGTGCCGGACATGATTCCCAGTTTATTGCGACCTATATTCCAACTGCGATGATTTTTGTTCCAAGTGTAAATGGAAAGAGTCATGCTGAAGATGAACTGACGCTATGGGAAGACTGTGAAAACGGGGTTCATGTTGTGTTGCAGACGGTTTTGGAATTAACCACAAGATAAAAACAAATGGCTGAAAGAAATCCAAGTTTCATGATTTCTTTCAGCTACTTCCATTTGCTTTTTCTAAATAAAAGGCCTTAATCGCTATTTCCAAGGCCAAACGATTGTCCGGTTCCATAAAATCTTTTCCGAGTAACTCCTCTATTTTTCTTAAACGATGATATAGCGTCTGGCGAACGATAAATAATTGCGCTGCAGCCTCTTTTTTGGAACCACAGCAGTTCAAGTACACTTCCAGCGTTTTCAATAGTTCGCTATTGGCGTCCTGATCATATTTGATTACAGGTGCCAAACAGTCGGTAATGTATGATGTTAATTGTTCCCCATGATGGTCAAGAAGCAATCGATACACACCAATGTTTTCATAAAAAATCGATGCTTCAATGTTCGCCCGCTGCAGGGAAAGAACTTTCTTTGTTTCCTCATAACTCGTTACCAATGAAGATATATCTCTATTAACCTTACTAATTCCCAAAATACATTGACTGCCATCAAAAATGTTTTTGGCAGACATATTTTGTATCTTCTTGACAATTTGCGAAAACTTGGCAATATCATAATCGGAATCATCTTTCACTCTAAAAGAAGCGATGATAGCGGTGTCACTTTTACCGACGGATATGGCGGGTTGGAATCCATGTTGTTTAAACAGGGAACGGAACATCACCGAACGTTGCAATTTTATTTCGTTCCAGTCCTCTTCATCACGATTGACTTCGGGTTGGCCGGTTTGCATGACAATCAGTCTGTAATGGAAATCATTTTCGGAAAGAGGTGTTATTGCCTGCAGTTCATCAATATCATAATCTTTTCCATGTAACAGGTTTCGAACAATTTTGTCTTCTGCATTCTGTTTCCGCTCTTCAATGGTTCTGTTTCTTAACATGATTTGGGCAATCGCCAATGCGGCCCGATCCATCACAGAAAAGAGAAATTCCTCCAAACTGTTTGTTTCTACCTGCAAACATAAAAATCCCCAAATTTGTCCCAAACCCTTCACAGGTACGACAGCAAACTTTCCCTCGACCAGTGAAATCAATCGTTGATCATTCAAATCAGGTAAATGTGCCCGAATTTTTTCTTCTATGTATTTCGTTTCGGGTGGATAGTAATAAGATCGCGCTTCATCAGTAATATACAAGGTGTCTTTTTTTAAATAGGTATGCAGCTCCTGAAGGATTTTCAAAATGCCATTGGGCAACAAGGAAAGTTCATTGAATGTTGTTGAGAGTTCGTTTAATTGATTGAGCATTTGGTGGTGCTGGTTAATGATTAACGAATGAAGATCCTGGGTAATGTCAACAAATTTTACAAAATGTTCAAATATAATTATAGGGAATTGATTTTCATTGGCTAATTGTATGACCTCTTCAGAAATATGGCTAACGTGTGTGCCGATTTCTACACAAATGCCCACGGTCTCTCTCTTTATTAATTTTTTTACATAGGTTAATGCAGTTGACGATTCGAGTTGCAGACCTGCCCCAGTTGTAAGAATTAACTCCCCACCGTTTACAAACGAGTCAAATTGGTCTGTTTCCAAAATATGTGTCCATTTTACCTGTTTATGTAATCCGTTCTTACCGGCGATAACCTTTGCATGTTTAAATGTCTCCCTTTTAAGAATATCATCAATGGTTATTCCAAAACTACTCATCAAGTTCCATCCCTCCACAATGTTAAAGCAATCTGTTTATGATGTTACAAAGTGTGAAGTTACAATGTTATAAATTATTTGTAAAATAAATTATGAAGTAATGTTGAATGGTTGTCAACTTAGGAATGATTGGTTCAGATAGCGGAAAATAGTAATCGTTTACAATTGCTTGATAGTGGGTAAAGAATAAAAGTATTATGTATTTGGTGTTTTATGTTTTTTAATCTTTGAAAAGGAAAGAAGGAATTATTGAATTAAAGAAATTGGATAGGAAACTCAAAAAATTATATGCAAGTCCAGACAGTCAACTTGTCATGAAACTTTTGGAGGGGATCAAATGGAAAGTTTACATCGAAAAGAGAGAACTGATAAGGAAAAGCTTTGGAATTGGACAGCGGAGGAGTTAGCTCACGGGATTAAAACAGGATTGATATCATCGCGTGAGGCAGTCATGAGTTCATTAAACCGCATTCAAGAAGTTAATCCACATATAAACGCTTTGGTAGAGGTATCAGAAAAGGAAGCATTGGAGGCGGCGGATGAGGCGGATCGAAAAGTAGCTGAAGGTGGCTCACTCGGCCCCCTGCATGGTGTACCTGTCTCGATTAAGGTCAATATCGACCAAAAGGGACATGCGACAACAAACGGTGTGGTAGATTTACAAGATAATATCGCTTTGACAGATAGTCCGCAAGTTGCAAATTTACGGAAGGCTGGAGCTATATTCGTAGGCCGTAGTAATACGCCAGCTTTTTCCTTTAGATGGTTTACGGACAATGAATTACATGGTAAAACGTTAAATCCATGGAATGCGAAAAAAACTCCAGGAGGATCCAGTGGAGGGGCAGCAGCTTCGGTTGCGAGCGGTATGGTACCTGTGGCACTCGGTAATGATATAGGTGGTTCGGTTCGTTATCCTGCATATGCCTGTGGCGTAGCGGGAATCAGGCCAACTGTGGGGCGGATTCCAAGTTGGAATGATTCTGATCAACAAGATAAGCCTCTTTCGAACCAAATTATGTCTGTTCAAGGCCCGCTAGCTCATACCATATCCGATCTTCGGTTGGCATTTGCCAGCATGATTGGTTTTGATCCACGTGATCCAGTCTCTACGCCGGTGACCTTAAAAGAAGAGCCCTTAAAGCGACCAATTCATGTCGGGCTTTTACGAGATGTTGGTGTTGCTAAACCAACTGACGCTGTCAACGCGGCTTTGGATGAAGCTGCCTTAAAATTGCGTTCAGCCGGCTATATTGTTGAGGAGATTGAACTTCCTTTATTGGCTGAAGCGTACCGACTTTGGTATTTACTTTGTTTGGGGGATTTCCGGCAGAAGATGCCTCTTCTGAAGCAATCGGGTGATCAGGGAATTTTGAAAGCATTAAAGCATTATTCTGCCGTTGCTGAAGAATGGTGGGGACCGAACCCTGACCTTAAGGATTTCATGAAAGGTTATGCGCGCCGTGGTACGCTTATCGCTCAGCTTCAACAATTTTTGGAAGACTGTCCATTAATCTTATTACCGGTCTCGGCTACACAGGCCTTTGATCAGGATGCTGATATTGCTAGTATTGAGAGTATGCGTCATGTTGTATCAGCACAATGGCCGATGACATCGATTCCCACACTTGGATTTCCCGGAATTACTGTTCCAACATCCGTTGTAGATGGACTTCCTGCTGGTGTTCAGATTATTGGTAGAAGGTTTCGTGAAGATACCTTATTTGAGGCTGCTGATGTCATTGAGGCACATACGGAAAGAGTTACACCAATCGATCCGAATTAGGGTTTCCAAAATAATTGTAACTGTTCAGGTGGGGGTGTATGGAGGGAGCACGAATAGAGATGTAGTGCACCTCTAAATTGGTAGATATGGCCAGCTATTTCCTTTTTTGACGCGGAGAAAGAGGATTGTTTTTTATGGATGAAATGGCTCTTGTATCTGGCTCAACCGTTTGCCCCCTTCTAAACTGCAGAATGTTCCGGATACCTTCTGCTAGAACTTTGACCATGTGCAAACCTTTCAATCTGATTATTATCGAAAAGAATAAGTGGATTGGGCAAATGAAAATTATACACAGTGTATAGGGAGGTAGCTAATTATTAAAAAATGATAAATGATTTTGATTACTCGCTTGTATATTGTTGAAATGTGAAAATACAATATATTTCATCAACCTAATGATTATACCAGTCGATTTTGAATGCGCTCTCAATGATGAACGTTTAAACATTTTAGTTAGTTTATTTACGTTCGGTATCAACTAATGAAAATGTACTTGGGGAAGTAGCAATTTCACTACATCTATTTGGCCCATCAAAAAGAAAAATTTTATCCATACTTATCCGTAAAACTTTGAGGAGGATTTTAAATGGTACATCCGGCAGTTGAATTAACATCTCAATTAGTAAAAGTTAACTCTGAAAATCCAATTAATTATGAAAAAGAAATTACTAAGTTTATATGTAAATGGCTTCAAGAAAATGACATAAGATATCAACTACAAAAGGTAGAGCCTGATCGAAACAATATTATTGCACGACTTAGGGGGAATGGAACCCGTGATCCAATCATGATGGTTGCACATTGTGATACGGTCCCAGCGGGCGAAGGGTGGTCTCATGATCCCTTTGGTGGTGAATTGGTCGGGGGTAAAATGTTTGGACGTGGATCAGCAGATATGAAGTCGGGTCTAGCCGCAGCTCTTTATGCTTTAAAAGAAGCAAGCAAAGAATCGGAATTACCTGGGGACTTTATTGTTGCTGTTTCTGTGGATGAAGAGGGCCCTGACATGAAAGGCATAATGAAACTTTTGGAATTAGATTTTGTAGATTCTTCAATTATGACTATTGCACCCGAACCAACAAATTTAAATATTGTTCGCGCACATCGTGGAGTTATGTGGTACGAGATTATTGCCCACGGAAGGTCATCACATGGTGGACATGCAGAAAGGGGAATAGATGCAAATCATGCATTAGCTGAAATCATATGTGAATTAAAGTCTGTTGTAAATGGGTTACCATTTGACCACGAGCTTTTGGGAAAATCATTGTTATCCATTGGTAAAATGGAAGGTGGTTCTAAAACAAATGTAGTCCCTGATAAAGCACGGGCTGAAATTGATTTTAGAATTGTTCCGCCATTTGACGATAGTTATGCAAATAAATTAATGGAAAAGGCAGTTCATCGTGCAATTGGTAGGTTATCCGGTTCTGAAGTGGAAATTAGGAATCTTGGCCTACAACGACCACCAGTTGAAGTGCCTGATAATGCAGAAGTGGTTCAATTATTATCGAAAGGATACAAAAAAGTGATGAATAATAATCCTGTTCATAAGGGATATGTAGCATATACTGATGCAGCTGTTGTCTCTTGGCAACTGAATAACAAAAATGCAATTTGTTTTGGACCAGGAAATTTGGAACAGGCTCATGAGATTGATGAATGGGTCAGTGTCGAAGAAATAGAAAAGTGTGCAGAAATCTTCAAAGTCCTTGCTATTGAAAATTGATATATTTAATCTCTAATGAACCTATCTGTTTGAAATGCTCCAAAATAATACTTGGTGGAATAGAAGCCGTGTTTTAAACAAGGGGCAGAACATTACAGAACGGTTCATTTTTATTTCTTTCGAGTCTGTTATTGCCGGAGTTCATTGACAATATATACTTTTTATGGAATAGATTTTGAATAACATGTCCAATGTTCATGTAATTGCAGATGGTTTACTTCGATAGTCTTTGTTCCAAATATAAATGGATAGAATCATGAAGAAGCTGCGGAAAAGATAAACTAAAAACATGATAAGGTTTCGAAAAGAGAGCAAATACCCTGTTGGAAACAGCTTTGGCATTGGTGGTTAATTACAACACATTGCGTTTGAGAAAAGTAAGTATTTTAATTTAGACAACACTTGGTATGTATAGGTAAAACATAAAACAAGATAAGTCTGCAGAAGAAGCGGAATTTTAAAGTGTAAATTAAACAGAGCATCACTTTAATGAGGTGAATGGATTTGAAAGCTATTAAATTATTAATTTTAATCCCTTTTATCGGATACCTCGGTTTTCTACCTTGGGCGAATAGAATCGAACCTTATGTGTTAGGGATGCCATTTTTATTATTTTGGCTTGTGCTCTGGATGATACTCTCACCAATTATTTTAACGATTGTCTATAAACTGGATCCAGATAATAAGGATGGTGAGACGGAATGAATGTATCATTAGTTATTATAGGCCTGTTTCTTGTTTTAGCGCTTTTTCTCGGGATATTATCATCAAGAGGGAAAGAGATGAGCATGGAGCAATGGACTGTCGGGGGACGTGGATTTGGGTTACTCTTTATATTCTTACTAGTTGCGGGGGAAGTCTATACAACATTCACATTTCTTGGAGGCAGTGGTTGGACATACACTAGAGGTGCTGCGGTTTACTATGTACCTGCTTATATATTTATTGCTTATATACTATCCTATTGGTTTTTACCGAAGATATGGAGATATTGTAAGGAAAACAAGCTCATTTCACAACCGGACTTCTTTGCTTCTAAATATAATAGTACGGCATTGGGGGTATTAGTTGCGATTGTAGGGGGAGTGGCACTCATTCCTTATATTGTTATCCAATTTAAAGGTCTTGGTATTATTGTATCTCAGGCATCCTTTGGTACAATTTCTCCTGCTATTGCGAGTTGTATTGGTGCTACTGTAGTTGCAATTTACGTAATGATTTCCGGTATTCACGGCTCAGCATGGACAGCCATTATTAAAGATTTTATGATTGTTGTCGTTGTTATTTTTCTTGGCCTATATATCCCATTTTACTATTTCGGTGGCATTAAACCAATGTTTGAAGCAGTTGAAACGGTAAAGCCTGACCTTTTGACACTATCGAGTGCGGGGTTTAGTAACTCATGGTTTATTTCAACAGTTATTTTTAACGCGATTGGATTTTTTATCCTCCCCCATTCTTTTATGGTTGTTCTATCTGCAAACGGTGAAAAGAGTTTGCGTAAAAATGCAATCACGTTACCGTTGTATACAATTCTTCTTGTTTTTATTTTCTTTGTTGGATTCTCTGCTGTTACAATAATTCCGGAATTGAGTGCAGCACAAGGGGACCTTGCCTTATTATCGATTGCGATTAAAACATTTAATCCCTGGGTGATCGGGATCATAGGAGCAGCCGGCTTGTTGACCGCATTAGTACCATGCTCTGTTATGCTTATGTCGGCTTCAGCAGGAATTACGCAAAATGTATATAAATTACTTGTTCCCAAAGCATCTGATAAACATTTGCTAGCTACTTCTAAGGCTTTAATTATCGTTTTCTCATTGATTGCTCTTTATTTTACAGTTACTGGTGGGGAAGCAATGGCGATATTAAATATTATGTCGTATAGCCTTATTGTTCAATTGACGCCGGCATTATTCCTTAGTCTTCAAAAGAATAATTTCATCACTAAACAGGGAGCTTTTGTTGGTATTCTGTCTGGTGTGATAGTTGTCCTGTTCATGACGTTGAAGGATCTGGGCATTGGTGATCTCTTACCATTGGCCCCACAATGGATTCAGGACATAAACGGATCGTTTGTTGCGCTAATAATTAATATTTTGATGATGTATGGTGTCAGTGTGGCTTCAAAAGTATTTGTTTCAGTGAAGCAATCGCAATTTCAATAAATATATTGATCGTATTACAAGTAATTCAACTTTCATACCGATTTTTCGCCATTACGTAGCATCCACACGTTATTGACTCGTCAATCTGATAGTGGGCAGGTTATTGGAGAAAGACAAAGAGTTTCTTTATTGGAGGTGATCCGGATGTATACAATGAACGGAGCATATGCGTCATTTGAAGAAAAGTAAAAGGGAGCATAGAAGCAGGATAACTAGCCGATGTCATTGTATTTGATCGCTCCTTAATTAATTATACAAACGATGAACTGTTAGATGCCAAAGTTGATAAAATAATGATTGATGGGGAGTTTGTTTACACTCAACAAATTGTTATTGGTTCCGTAATCATTTTGGCATTATTGTTTGATTACTACTATTGAGTCCCATCCCTCCACAATGTTAAAGCAATCTGTTTATGATGTTACAAAGTGTGAAGTTACAATGTTATAAATTCTTTGTAAAATAAATTATGAAGTAATGTTGAATGGTTGTCAACTTGGGAACGATTGATTCAGTCGGGGAGATAACAGGTTAATAAAGTAATCGCTTACAATTACTGGGTAGTGGACAAAGGATAAAATGAATGGTTGGAAAGGAGAAATGGCGATGAGAACGGTTAATGAGGTACAGCAATCGCAGTCCATTAAGGAAAAAGACCGGCAAAATGTCTGGCATCATATTTCTCAATATAACGATCAGAAACGTCCGATGGTTGTAACAGAAGGGAAAGGGTCATGGATAACTGACTCTGAAGGAAACCGATTATTGGACGCCATGTCAGGTCTGTGGTGTGTTAATGTCGGATATGGTCGGGAAGAGCTGGCACGTGCGGCCTATGAACAAATGCAAAAAATGGCTTATACTTCGATGACGCAAAGCCACATACCAGGCATTGAGCTTGCTGAAAAATTAAATGAGCTGCTTGATGATGATTATATGATTTTTTATTCCAACAGTGGTTCCGATGCAAATGAAGTAGCCTTTAAAATCGCCCGTCAATATCATCAACAAAATGGGGAGCCTTCACGATATAAATTTATTTCACGTTACAGGGCGTATCATGGTGGATCGATGGGAGCATTGGCGGCAACAGGGCAACCGTTAAGGAAATATAAATACGAACCACTTGCCTCTGGATTCTTACATGTTGCACCGCCCGATAATTATCGGAAACCAGACGGTATATCGGTGAGAGATTATAACTTGCAACGGGCACAGGATCTGGAAGACACCATTATCTGGGAGCAAAAAGAAAGCATTGCCGGTGTGATTATGGAACCGTTAATAACAGGTGGTGGTATCCTGATTCCCGATCCAGTTTATGTGGAAAAAGTTCAGGAGATCTGTCAGCGTCATGGTGTGTTATTGATTATTGACGAGGTGATTTGTGGCTTTGGCCGGACTGGTAAAATGTTTGGTCATCAGCATTTTGATATTAAACCAGACATTGTCACGATGGCGAAAGGACTGACAAGTGCCTATTTGCCATTATCTGTCACGGCAGTTCGCAAAGATATTTATCAAACCTTTGAAAAGAATGGAGAAAACAATCATTTCCGTCATGTTAATACGTTTGGCGGCAACCCTGCAGCCTGTGCACTGGCACTGAAAAACATTGAAATTCTGCAAGAAGAGAAATTGGTCAATCGGGCAGCTGTTTTAGGGGAGCGGCTCCAAAATGAACTTGGCGAATTGACGAGTCACCCATATGTTGGAGATGTCCGAAGTTTAGGTTTTGTAATGGGGATCGAAATGGTCGAGGACAAAAACACAAAAGAACCAGCATCTTCAGAACGGGTTGGTAAAATCGTCAGTGATTGTAAAGCCAATGGCCTGATCATCGGTAAAAACGGAGATACTGTTGCCGGATATAATAATATTTTGGCACTATGTCCACCACTTTCTTGTTCCGATGATGATCTGGAATTTATTGTTTCTGTCATTAAGAAAGTGTTTAAGGAAAATCAATAACCGTAGAAATCATTTAAATAAACCAGCAGGAGGTATTCGTTCATATGACTACAACACAAGTAAAATCACTTAAAAACTATATTAATGGTGAATGGGTAGAGGCGTCATCTGATAAAACGGCAGAGGTATTTAACCCGGCTACAGGTGAAGTCATTGCACAGGTACCTTTATCTTCAAGAAAGGATTTAGACCAGGCAGTTGAAGTTGCTTCCGAGACATTTCAGACATGGAAGGAGTTTCCGGTTCCGAAACGGGCGCGCATTTTATTCAAATATCAACAACTACTTGTCGACCATTGGGAGGAACTTGCCGAGCTGGTCACGGTGGAAAATGGCAAGAGTTACAAAGAAGCGTATGGTGAGGTTCTTCGCGGAATTGAGTGTGTAGAATATGCAGCAGGTGCACCATCGTTGTCTATGGGATCACAGCTGCCATCGATTTCTTCCGGGCTGGAATCAGGTGTATATCGCTACCCAATCGGTGTCATCGGCGGCATTACCCCGTTCAACTTTCCGATGATGGTGCCATGCTGGATGTTCCCAATGGCGATTGTAACAGGAAATACATTTGTTCTGAAACCATCCGAACGAACACCACTGTTGGCTAATCGCCTGGCAGAATTACTAGAAGAAGCAGGAGTGCCAAACGGTGTATTGAATATCGTTCACGGCGCACATGATGTAGTTAACGGTCTTTTGGAACATGAACAGGTTGCTGCAATTTCTTTTGTCGGCTCACAGCCAGTCGCAGAATATGTCTATAAAAAAGGAACAGAAAACCTGAAGCGTGTGCAGGCACTGTCCGGAGCGAAAAACCATTCCATCGTACTAAAGGACGCCAATCTGGAAAATGCGGCAACACAAATCATTAGTGCAGCATTCGGGTCAGCCGGGGAGCGTTGCATGGCTTGTTCGGTAGTAGCTGTTGAGGAGGCAATCGCCGATGATTTGATTGAAAAACTGGTGCAAAAAGCAAATGAAATTAAGATTGGCAATGGATTGGATGAAGGAGTTTTCCTCGGACCGGTCATTCGCGATCAGCATAAAGAGCGAACACTACAGTATATCGAAACGGGCGAAAACGAAGGGGCGACACTTGTCCGGGATGGACGTAAAGATGAGAGTATCAAGCGGGAAGGATATTTTGTCGGTCCAACCATTTTTGACAATGTAACAAGTGAAATGAAGATCTGGCAGGATGAAATATTTGCTCCGGTTCTATCCATTTCCCGTGTCAAAGATCTCGATGAAGCAGTTAAATTGACCAATAAATCACGCTTTGCCAACGGATCATGTATTTTTACCAATGATGGTGGCAGTGTACGGCAATTCCATGAAACAATCGACGCCGGTATGCTTGGGGTAAATATTGGAGTACCTGCTCCCATGGCCTTTTTCCCATTCTCCGGCTGGAAAGATTCTTTCTATGGTGATCTGCATGTTAATGGGAAAGATGGAATTGAGTTTTACACAAGGAAGAAAGTTATTACAACACGATGGGTGTAAACAGGTTTTAAAAGGATGTCAAACAAGATATTTTTAAAGTATAAAGGATGGTGCGCTATTAAGGTGTGCTATCCTTTTATTCTTGTTCTACGTAAATACTAGCGCCATAGGGATGCTCCGGTGTTACTGAAAAAACACCTTACCGCCTATTGATTGAGCACTCTTTTAAATAGTCTCGATCAACTTTAAGGCCGGCTCGATCAACTTTCGCGATTTTCAATTAACTTTAAGGCTGTCACGATCAACTTTCATGGATTTCCGATCAACTTTAGGCTTCGCTCGATCAACTTTTGCGGTTTTCCAATCAACTATAAGCCGCCCCATCAACTTTGAGACAACTTCGATCAACTTATAGTCCAATGTTCTCCATCGTTTTTGCATTTCCGAATACAGTTGGCTCGTAAATGGGGTATTGGATTATTTATATAAATGGTATAATATGAAATATAAAGAATTGCTCGTGAAAAAAGGGGATCCAAAATGAGCCAAACCATTTTTGATAAGCTAAAGCCTATTTTTATCGTAGAAGATGATGAAAAAGAAGAAAATGTTTCCAAGAATTTAGCAGACTATCGTGATCAATATCTATTTTTATCCAGGAACAATAAAGTATATGCCTATGTAGATTTGAAAAAATGGACAACAAACGAAATAACAGACAAAGGTTTAAACATGAAGGAATTACGTTCACATGCCGTTTCAATCAAAAAAATTGGTGTATTTAATCCGAAACAACCCATATCTGTACCTTACATTTTTCAAATATTAGGTGAGCCTATTGTTTTGGTGAAGGGCGATAATCATGAATTGGCGGGATATCTGAGGCGGGAAGATATGCTCGTTGAAATGTTTCGTGAGGATCGTAATACGAATCTATTAAAGGTATTGCTTGCTTCGATACCGATGGGGATATTTGTCGTTGATCACCACAAGAAGATAGTGAATTATAACGATTCCGGCTTACAAATGATCCGGTCTACAGCCGAAAAAGTTATCGGAGCTGATGCGGGTGACATTTTTAACGGCGAACTTCTACATCAAGTGTTCTCTACCGGAAAGACCACGTTGAACCAAATTCATATCACAGATGAAATGGGGGTGCTGGTCGATTATAGCCCGATTGAGACTGCGGACGGAAAAGTGGACGGGGCAATTATTATCGTTCAAGATTTGCCAATGGTTGAAGAAATGGCCATGGAAATCGAAGCAGTTAAAAATTTAAATCGGGATATGAATGCGATTCTGTCTACCATTTATGATGAACTACTAGTTGTTGATCATGAAGGGACACTGATTAGACATAGCGAAAATTATATTACGGATTTTTGGAGGAGTGACCTAAAAGAGCTGGTTGGGAAAAATATACCGGAATTAGAGGAAACGGGTCATTTTTCTCCTTCTGTAACAAGAATGGTGCTAGAAAGACAGGAAAAGGTGTCTGTTGTACAAGAGACAAATAGCGGCAAAAAAATACTGGCTATCGGCAATCCTGTTTTTAATGATGATGGGGAATTAATGCGGATCGTTATTGCTTCCCGTGATATTACGGAAAATACAAAATTAAAAACAGAGTTAAAGCAAACCAAAGAAATCACGCAACGGTATAAGCAAGAGCTCTCCCGTTTAAAAAATAAAACCAATCCTTCAAATGATATCATCTACTGCAGCGCTAAAATGCAAAAGATCGTAAATCAAATAGAAAAAATAGCGGATTTTTCCTCAACGGTATTAATCCATGGGAAATCGGGGGTAGGCAAGGAATTAATTGCCCGTGCCATACATAGGGAAGGCAACCGATCAGATCAGCCGTTTTTGACCATCAACTGTGGTTCCATACCGGAAAACTTACTGGAGAGTGAATTGTTTGGCTATACGAAAGGATCCTTTACCGGAGCAAATGTAAATGGGAAGCAAGGATACTTTGAACAGGCAAATGGCGGTGTCTTATTCCTTGATGAAATTGGCGATATGCCATTTTCACTACAGGTTAAATTATTGCGGGTGCTACAAGAAAATGAAGTGGTTCCCATTGGCAGCGTTACCCCAATCCCGATTGATGTCCAAATTGTAGCTGCGACAAATAAGGACTTAAAAACGTTGGTTGAAAAGGGGGCTTTTCGCGAAGATTTATACTATCGGATCAATGTTATTCCAATCCATGTCCCGCCTCTGTGTGAAAGACCGGAGGATATACCGCTATTGGCTTATCACACACTGCAATCATTAAATCAGCGGTACGATAAAAATTACCATTTCTCACCCGGTGCATTAAATCTTTTGGAAAATTATTCGTGGCCGGGTAATATTCGTGAACTGCAGAATTTAATTGAGCGGATATTTGTTACGGCTGATGATGAGGTGATTAATGAGGATTTTGTTGGTCAATTTATGGTAACGGGAGAAGTTCAACGATCGAGGCCAATGGTTTCTGGAATTATTCCACTAAATGAGGCAAAGGAAGATGTGGAGCAACAATTAATTATGTTGGCAATGAAAAAGTACAAGACAACGACTAAAGCAGCCGAAGCACTAGGAATTAGTCAATCGGCGGTCAGTCGTAAATATAAAAGAATCATGCAGTATGAGTAATTTCTTGCAAATGTGGTTTATTACATCATAACAACGACTGTCTTTTTATGCATTTTATAATACATCTATGCGTTGCAGCATAAAATGATAGGTTATCAGGCAGAAATAAAGTGTAATTTTTCTTGATCTAACGTGGACAACTCCTGCTAAAACGAAGCCCAAGTCAATATTTGATAAAAGATCCTGGGTTGGCATATAAATTGCATGTTATAGAATGAATACTTGAAAAATACAAGGAGGCTTATGTTATGAGTCAGACAACAAATATGGCAAAATCCAGAGTAGCGGAATTAGTGGAGTTAGATAAAAAACATTTTATTCACCCTACAACAGCACCAAAAGCTGTGGCAGAAAACGGACCCGACATTATTTTTTCGGAAGGTAAGGGCGTTTATGCATATAATACCGAGGGAGAAGCATATATCGACGGAATGTCTATGCTTTGGAATGTTAATTTGGGACATGGACAAACGGAACTGGCTGACGCTTCTAGGGAGCAAATGCTGAAAATAGCTTATTCATCAGCATTTAAAGGTTTTTCTAGTGAACCAACCATTAAATTGGCTGAAAAATTGGCTTCGATCGCACCTGGCGACTTGAATGCTGTGTTTTTCACTTCGGGTGGTTCTGAATCGAATGACACCGCTTTCAAGACATCAAGGTTTTACTGGGCACAAAAAGGCAAACCGGAAAAGAAAAAAATTATTGCATTAAAGGATGGTTATCACGGGGTAACCCAAGCAGCGCAAAGTGCAACCGGCATTCCTTCAACACATGAATTTGCCGGAACCAGTGTAGAAGGTTTTATCCATGCTAAAGCACATCTCACCAATTGTGAATTAGGTGATAAAAGCGATCCAAATTATGCGGATTCGATTCGCGGCTTAATCGAACGAGAAGGGGCAGACACGATCGCCGCAGTAATTGTAGAAACAGTGCAAGGTGCAGGTGGGGTGAACATTCCTCCTGAAGGCTATTTAAAAGCAGTTCGGTCACTTTGCGATGAATTCAATATTTTATTTATTGCAGATGAAGTGATTTGTGGCTTTGGTCGCACTGGAAGAATGTTTGGCATAGAACATTGGGGAGTCGTTCCAGACTTAATGTGTATTGCCAAAGGGGTTACCAGTGGCTATGCACAACTAGGTGGCGTTTTGATCAGTGATAAAGTAAGAGAACAAATTGTCAATTTCGATGGTACTTTTGCCCATGGGTTCACTTATAGCGGGCATCCAACAGCGTGTGCAGTGGCATTGAAAAATATTGAAATATTGGAGCGGGAGCATGTAGTTGATAACGTACAACAAATGGAGAAGGAATTACAAAAAGGGCTTACCTATTTGGAAGAGAAACACGATATAGTAAGAAACTGCCGGGCCATTGGTTTGTTAGCAGCATTTGAAGTATTCGATCCTGAGACTGGTGATTATCTTGACGCATCGATAAATGCAGCATCAACCATCGTAGACGAATGTTTTGATCGTAAACTTATTCTGAGACCAATAGGAACTTTCCGGGTTGCTATTGCACCGCCATTGGTGATCAACAAACAAGAAATTGAAAAAATGATTGCAATCATCGATGAATCCTTAACAGCCTTTGAAGAAAAAATTAAATAAATGATCATATCATAACATTATGGAGAGGAGGGAATGGGTGATGAAGAAATTACAACTACAGGGAACGGCAAAGGAAATTGGTCGTGAACATGGGAGCAAGGGCAAACAGGAAGTTCATCACAGCCTGGAAACCTATGAAAAGTTATTTCACGGTTACCAACATATTACCTGGTCTGAAGCTAAAGAGCGTGCAAAATCCCATTTAACAGCGATTGAGAAATATGATACCGATATGATCGCGGAAATGGAAGGGATCGCTGCAGGGGCAGGAGTAGCGTTTGAGGATATTCTCGCATTAAATGCCCGTAGTGAGATAGCGCTAACCGGATATAAAGGAACAGCCTTTTCGGATGGTTGTACAGCGATGGCTATCACTAATCCAATTATATCAGACACCATTATTGGTCAAAATTGGGATTGGAAAGGTTCACAAAAAGAAAGCTTGCTACTGCTTGATATAAAGAACCAATCCAACCCTGATATAACGATGGTGACGGAAGGTGGGATCATTGGTAAGATTGGTTATAATTCTGCAGGCGTAGGGATTTGCTTTAATGCATTGATTACCGACAAAAAATCCAACGAGGTACCCATCCACTTAGGGTTAAGGGCCGTACTGAATTCACGCTCCCTGACTGAGGCGGTATCAAAAATAAAAGGCGGACAAATGGCTTCTGCCGCTAGTTTCCTAATTGGATATGACGAGGGAAATGGAAATGGCATGGCTGTGAATGCAGAAGTTTCTCCATTTGGCATCGATTATGTAGGCGGAGATCGTGGAACATTGGTACACACGAATCATATTTGCTCCGAAGAAGTTAAGAAAAATTTAGAAGACCGAAATGAATTTAAGTTTGATGATTCGGCACTTCGGAAAAAGCGAGCGGAACAGCTTATCCAAACAAGTATTGCGAACCAGGAATTAATTAATGAACAATCATTTAAGCGCTGGCTTTCTGATGAATTTAATGCACCTAATTCAATCAATCATTTTGAAAATGAGCGTGCCCCTGAGCATAGGAGGATGGAAACCGTGTTTTCTATCATTATCAACCTATCAAAAAGGCAAGCATTTCTACGTGTTGGGAATGCAGTGGAAACGGATTATGATAAAGTGGGAAGCAGGTTTCTTGTCAGTTAATTAGAAGCTGTCGTTTTACTTGTTCAAGCAGTTGCGTCTCAATGGAAATGAAAGTCGAAAATAACCACCTTGCTTGTTCAGGCTATGGGTGGTTATTTTCCCATTTCTGATAGTAACGCAACATCCCCCATCTCAGTGTGAAAGGGCTGTTCTTTGGATTTTTTCACATTTGCAGTTTAAGTTTAAAAAGGATCGTTCTTATACGGGCCCTTCAATGCCAGACGCATGAGTTTTGTTGCCATATACTTTGGCGTGTAGGGCATGTCGTTTTCCAACCACCAGCCAATCACCCCCAAAAAAGCGGAAGAAATATACGCAATTAATATTTTTCTGGGGACTACAAGTTGATCGTCATCCGGAGCAATAATAAAAATCCCCTCTGAAATGAATTCTGCAATAACGTCTATCATACCGGATGTTATTGCGGGAATCTTTTTTTCCACTAATACAACCTCAAAAAAGTCACTATTCAAAGAAATATATTCAAAAAGCTGAATAAAAACGTAAGGTGGTTGGTCACCCCGAAAGTCAATCTTTTCTGCCGCGGATTTTGATGAATGCAGATTTTTAGCCAAGCCATTCAAAATTTCCTCTGAACTTTGATAAAGCAAATCATGTTTATCACGATAATGGAGGTAAAATGTAGCACGATTCAATGTAGCCCGGTCAGCAATATTTTGAACGGTAATATTTTCATAACCTTTTTCATGAATTAATTCAAACAATGCGTCTCTAAACCATTTTCGTGTTCGTGCAACACGTGGATCGGTATTTTGCTCTTTTTTAGACATATTTACTCTCCTTGCCTAATTTTTTGCTATTTGTCAACAAGTATACTATAAATCGTAAACAAAACGACAAATTATCGTCTTTCGTTTTTGCATCAATGTTTTAAAATAATATATAATATACATGTTGTCAATAAGTAGTCACTATGTTGATTGAATAAAAGGAGTGTAAAGAATGACTGAAAACGATAAAATTGCGATAATCACTGGTGCAGGAAGCGGTATGGGGCGAGCCTCCAGTTTGAAGTTAGCAGAAAATCATATGAAGGTGGTTTTGGTTGACTTTAATCAACAGGCTGGGGAAGAAACGTTAGCGCTGGTAAAGGAAAAAGGTGGAGAAGGAATTTTTGTCAAAGCTGACGTATCCAATAGCAATGACATTCAGCGCTATGTTAATCAAGCGGTTGAAACATATGGGCGGATTGATGTATTTTTCAACAATGCTGGCGTTATTCAAAAACCATATCTATTGGCTGACATTCCGGACGAAGAATATGATCGTGTCGCGTCTGTCAATTTTAAAGGTGTATTTTTGGGGATGAAATACGTGTTAAAGGTGATGGAAAAACAAAATTCCGGGATCATCATCAATAACTCGTCCAGCTCAGGATTGCGTGTTGAGCATAGTTTGGCAGTTTATTCAGCCACCAAACATGCTGTTGTAGGATTGACGAAAGCAGCTGCCAAAGAATATGCTGGCAAAGGTATTCGTGTCAATGCAATCTGCCCAGGTGGAGTTGAAACCAATCTGGTGAAGGGATTTCAAAAAACTTGGGAAGAAACCGGAAATATCCCAGAAATTGAATATCCACCAATCGGACGAATGGGTGAACCTGAAGAAATCGCGAATGTCGTTGCGTTCCTTGCTACCTCAGGATCATCTTATATGACAGGTTCCATTATTGGAGTAGAAGGTGGCCTTACTCTATAGAAAAGCAAACCAGTTACATTACCACTGTCTTAATATAAAAGGAAAGGAATGTGTTAGTTATGGGTCGTTTGGATGGAAAAGTTGCTATTATTACTGGTGCTGCTAATGGGCAAGGAGCTACAGAGGCTGCCCTTTTTGCGAAAGAAGGTGCAAAAGTGGTGGCAACCGACTTAGAGATAGAAGCTTTACAAGAAGTCGTTGATCAAATTCGAGCGAATAACGGTGAAGCGATTGCCATTCAGCATAACGTGGCTTCCGAAGAGGAATGGAAAAGTGTTGTAGCTAAAGGAATTGAAGCCTTTGGCAAGATTGATGTGCTCGTCAATAACGCGGGAGTAAGTGAGCCCCGTACATTACTTGATATTTCCATGGATCAATGGCAAAAAGTAATGGATATTGATTTAACGGGCTGTGTCTTGGGGATGAAAAATACGATACCGGAAATGCAAAAAGCAGGCGGTGGCTCTGTAATCAATATTTCCTCAATCGGTGGTCTTGTCGGGATGGCAGGTACAAGCCCATATACAGCGGCAAAAGGAGCGTTACGTTCATTATCAAAAGCAGCAGCCGTGGAGTATGCAAAACAAAATGTCCGGGTCAACTCTGTGCATCCCGGTATTGTTGTCACACCAATGATTGAAGAGCATTTCGATGAACAAGCAAAACAATATTATGAAAGCTTGACGCAATTACCACGTTTAGGCAAACCAGAAGATATCGCTTACGGTGTACTTTATTTAGCTTCAGATGAATCTTCTTTCATGACAGGTTCAGAAATGGTCATTGATGGCGGTTGGACCGCACTTTAATGATAATTGATTTTTGTGTACCATAATGTGTTAACTATTTCTATTACGTAAAAACACAAAGGTTTAGATGTTTAATGCTAAAAATGTCTCGCATATGTATTAAAAAAGACAAGGTGCCCAATGGGGTTCCTTGTCAATAAATGTTATGGCAACGGCTGCTGTTGGGTAATACAGTGAATATTTCCGCCGCCAACAGAAATTTCTCTTGTATAAACGGGAACAATTTCGCGATCAGGAAATATTTCTTTAAACGTATTGATAGCTATTTCATCGTGCGGATCATTAAATGCAGGGATAACAACCCCGCCGTTGCACAAATAACAATTAATATATGTTGCAATAAATGTATCGTCCGATGAACGGTTGTAACTAGACGCGGTAACATCAATTTCCTGGCTTTCTTCTTCACTTAAGGAAATTTGTTCGGGAAGTTGTATTTTATGAATTTTAAACTTTCTCCCTTTTGCATCAGTTTCCTTCGTTAGTTGCTCATAAGCCTGATGCAGTACATTATACTGCGGGTGGTTAGGATCGTCTGTCCAGCCTATTACCAATTCTCCCGGGCGAGCAAAAAATACGACTTCATCGACATGGCCATCTGTTTCATCGCCAACTAAACCATCCTTTAGCCAAATTACTTTATCAATGTTTAAATAATCGCTTAATTTTTTCTCCACATCCAGCTTGGATAAATGCGGGTTTCGATTCGGATTTAACAAACATTGTTCGGTTGTAATTAATGTGCCTTCACCGTCTACTGTAATTGCCCCACCTTCCAATACAATATCGGATGCATCATATCGATGAGTTTGCGCTATCTCAAAAACTTTTGGTTTGACTAGTGAATCCTGATCCCAGGGGAAATATAATCCTTCATCCAGCCCGCCCCATGCATTAAACGTCCAATCTATTCCGCGAACTTCTCCTTTATCATTTTTGACAAATGTTGGACCAATATCACGCATCCATGCATCATTCGAGGAAATTTCAACCACCCGAATATTCTTTGGTAGTAATGCACGTGCATGCTCGAATTGGTTGCTGGTCACGCCAATGGTTACAGGTTCGAAACGAGAGATTGATTTAGCAACTTCTACATATGCTTTTTGGGCAGGTTTTGCTCCCGATCTCCATGTATCTGTTCTCGTCGGCCACAGCATCCAGGTACCTAGATGTTGCTCAAATTCACCAGGCATTCTAAATCCATCTATTTTGGGTTTGCTATCTATTGTTGAGACCATTTGAATACCTCCTTTTACTGTTATTATGCAAGTTTTGTGCCACGATCAATATTTTGTTAAAAAGTATATCGTAGAATTACTTACATCAGAGTCATCGTTGGTTCAATTAAAGATTATATTTTTTTAGCCTTCGTACAAAAGCAGATTGCGTGATGCCAAGCGATTTAGCTGCCTTCCTGGTGGATTTATGCTTTATTTTAGCGTTCTTTATTATTTCACTTTCGATACCCTCCAAATAATCTGTAAGGTTCTGCTCACCCAAATTATACGTATCTCCCACATATTGATTTTCTTGTAATATTTTTTTCGGAAGTGCGGCCGTTTCTATGACATCTGATTTAGCAGTCACCACCAAATATTCCATCATATTTTCCAATTCTCGAATATTCCCCGGCCAACGATAATTTTTAAGTTTATCAATTACCTCCTCACTTAAGGCAGAAGTTTTATGATGCTTATTCTTGAAAAAGTCAAAAAAGTAATGAACCAAAAGTGGTATATCATCAGGTCTTTCCCGTAATGAGGGAACCTGAATGGATACAACATTTAACCGATAGTATAGATCTTCCCTGAATAGCTTGTCTTTTACCATTTGATGAAGATCCTGATTTGTGGCCGTAATGATTCTTATATCTACTTGTTCAAGCTCAGTCCCGCCAATTGGGATAAAGGATTTATTTTGAACTAATTGCAGAATTTTAGGTTGCAGGGTCAGTGGCAGTTCCGCGATTTCATCCAAAAAAAGAGTTCCTCCGTCTGCTTTTCTGACCAAACCCGCTTTACCTGCGTTATTCGCCCCGGTGAAAGCTCCTTTTTTATATCCGAATAACTCTGATTCCAATAATGTTTCCGGGATCGCACCACAATTGATTTGGATAAATGGTTTATTGGGTCGGTTACTTAGTTGATGGATATATTCTGCAATAACACTTTTGCCGACTCCTGTTTCCCCATTTAAAAGAATTGTTGTATCGACAGGGGCAACCTGTTTGATTAAATCGATCATTTCTTCATGTTTTTTGCTTGTTCCAATTACCAGTTGTTTTTGATTTTCACTGGTTTGCTTTTGCTTCAATTGGTTCAGTTCTTCCCAATATTTTTGCACAAGAACCTCTGCTTTTTCAAGTTTGAATGAAGCCTTGACTGTTTCCGTAATATCCTTTACCTGGACGAGTATGTACTCTGTTTTTTCTTCCGGGACTTTTACTAAATATCCTGTTGCTATATATTGACGGTCTTTAGATGTTTGAACCTTGGTCACAGTTTCCTTTTTATCTAAAACGATTCTTGTTACGGAAGGAGTGAATAAACCATTACGCTCTAAATCTTTTACATGTCTTCCTACTATTTCCGAGCGGGGAACTCCCAATTGTTTCGTACTTGTATCATTTGCCCAAATAGCTACTCCAGTATGATCGGTTATAAATATTCCGTCTTTGAGATGATTGAAAACGCTATGAAAATGTTTGTCGTGAATAAATTCGCCGTTCATCGTAACTGCCTCCTCTGCACCAGGCGATTTTGAACCGATTTCAATTCGATAATTGAATCGAAAGTGAATTTAAATTAATTATATACTATTAATCTTTGAAATGAAATGTCGAAAAATCTATTATTTTGTTGATGTTTTTTGGCATAAAAATTGCATTGTTATAATTGATGCTAGTTGGAAGAAGAGATGGAAAGGTATTCGCGCGTATTAATAACAAGGTAGAAGCTTGATAATAACGCCTGACAAAGGATAATAATTTTATATTAGCAAGAGTGGAGGGTGATAAAATTGGACAATGAATCGGGTAAATTAAAAAGATCGCTTGGCTTGAGACACGTTGTTTTTTTTGGTTTGGCTTTTATGGCACCTGGAACAGTGTTTGATACATATGGTGTTGCAGCGTTTCAAAGTAATGGAATGATTGCGATCGGGTATATGATAGCATTATTTGTGATGCTATTTACGGCATATAGTTACGCGCAGTTGGTAAAGGAATTTCCTTCAGCTGGAGCAGCTTATTCTTTCGCTCAAAAGGCGATGAATCCCCATTTGGGCTTTTTGGTTGGGCTATTTTGTTGGACTACATGTTAAGCCCGATGATTAGTGCTTTACTTTTGGGGATATCCTTAACAGCATATTTTCCCGCTGTTCCGATGTTCGTTTGGATTATTCTTTTTGTAATCGTTATCACCACGGTTAATATTCTTGGCATTAAATTTGCGGCAAATTTCAATACTTTTATATTTCTCCTTTCTTTGGTTGCGTTTGTTCTTTTTGTTATTTACGCTATAAAGTTTTTATTGAATGGTGGGGGTGTAGGAACCACATTTTCCATCTTACCTTTTCATGACAAGGAGGTACAATTTTCGGGTCTGATGGGAGTAGTCCCGATCCTGTGCTTTACCTATTTAGGGTTTGATGCAATTACAGCTTTATCAGAGGAAACAAAAAATCCTACAAAGACAATCCCGAAAGCTATTTTCATTATTCCGTTAACCGGCAGTGTCCTTTACATCACGGCAACTTATTTACTGCAATTGGTGTATCCGGATATTCGTTCTTTTGTTGATCCGCAGTCAGTTCAGTATAATATTTTTTATTTGATTGGCGGAATATTTTTGAAAACAGTTTTTGTTGGTACGGGGATCTTTGCGAGCACAATTTCTGCAGTCGCTTCCGGTTCCAGTGCTTCCAGAATTATGTACGCCATGGGAAGGGGAAACGTTCTTCCCAAGAAGATATTTGGATATATTTCACCAAAATTTCATACCCCGGTTTATAATATTTTAATAGTAGGCCTTGTAGCACTTTCAGCTTTGTTTTTTAACCTTACTGCTGCAACGTCGCTTATTAATTTTGGCGCTTTTTTTGCGTTTGCTTTTGTTAATATATCCGTTATTAGTCATTTTTATATTAAGAAAAGAAATCGATCATTTAAGGGGGTGATAAAATACCTGATAATACCGGCAATCGGAGCTATTTTTATCTTTAGCTTATGGTTGAACTTGGGGTGGCATTCCTTCTTATTGGGAGGTATATGGCTTATGATTGGCTTCATATATCTTGTCAATCAAACCAAAATGTTCAAGCGTCCCCCTGAAGAAGTATTCTCGGAGGCCAGTGAATTATAAACCAATCTCACTCTATCGATTTTTTATAAAAATATTGGAGGTATGAATGTCTATGCGTAACGAAAAAAAGGCAGATATCATTTTATCAAGCAATGCTGTATTCACAGGTACAACACACAAGCCAATCCCGGCTTCTATTGCAATTTCTGGCAACCAAATTGTGGCGGTTGGATCTGACAAGGAAATAGAGGAATATCGTGGACCAAATACAAAAATGTATGATTATGAAGATCAATTAATCGTACCGGGCTTTCATGATTTCCACCTGCACCTCATGTCGGGAATCGTGATGGAAAATGGTGTGAACCTGTCCGAGGCACGGTCAGAAGAAGAGGCAGTACAAATGGTTAAGCAATATGCGGAACAACACCCTGATGAAGAATGGATAATCGGGGTAGGTTGGGATGCCAGCTACTGGGAACGGAATCAATTGCCGAGCAGATTTTCATTGGATCAAGCAGTTCCCGATCGACTGGTTATGCTTAATCACGCGGAACTGCATTATGCTTGGGTGAATAGTAAAACATTGGATTTTTGTAATATCAATCGGGATACGGAAAATCCGCCTTATGGGTTTATTGAAAAAGATGAGAACGGGGAACTAACCGGTGTATTATATGAAAAAGCTGCTAAATTGGTGGACGATAAAGTATTTGATTTATCGAGGGATAAAGAAAGGGAATTGCTGGATCAATTCCTGGAGCTTGCTGCCGGTGTAGGTGTCACATCGGTAAATGACATGTATGGGGATGGCAATGAAAAGTATTATGAACTGTTTAAGGAATTTGATGAAAAGGATAGGTTAACAACCCGGATTCATATTTTACCGTCAATTGATTTTGATTTGGAGAAGCACAAACAATGGCGTAACGAATTTACATCAGATAAACTGCGGTTTTCAGGTTTGAAAGGGTTTATTGATGGAGTGGTAACTAGCCGAACCGCGTATATGGTTGGACCTTATGCAGATGATCCGGATACATGCGGGGAATTGGTTTATTCGCCGGAAGAGATTAAGCAAAAAGTGGTTGAAGCAGATAAAGAAGGCTTTCGGGTCCGATTCCACGCCATTGGTGACGGAGCAGTCCGATTAGCACTTGATACGTTTGAAGCGGCGCAAAAAGCGAATGGGAAAAGGGATTCGCGGCATACAATTGAGCATGTTGAAACGATTCAAGAGGACGATATTTCCCGTTTTAGCGAATTGGGTGTACTTGCTTCCATGCAGCCGGAACATATGGCCCAAAGCGAGAGAGAAGCTTATACTGCCCGTATCGGTAAGGAAAAAGAACCGTATGTATTTCCGATTAATACATTAAAAAACGCGGGGGTAAAAGTGGGACTTGGGACTGACTTCCCGGTTGCTACGTTAAATCCACTACTAGAAATTTATCGTGCTGTTACAAGAGTATCCAGTAATGGTCAACCATGGCATGTGCATGAATCTATTTCACTTGCCGAAGCGTTAAAAGACTATACTAAAACCCCAGCGTATGGAACATTCAGAGAAAATGAATTGGGAACACTTGAGGTTGGGAAACTGGCGGATATTGTAGTTTTAGACAGAAATCTCTTTGAAGTTTCTCCTGAAGAAATCCTGGAAACAAAAGTAAATTTAACAATTGCCGATGGTCAGGTTGTTTATGAAAATAAATATAGCCTCAAGGATGAAAAAGTTCATAACTAAAAGTATTTAAACAAGAAATACTGTTTGCGCAGGGGATTGCATTACAAAAATGAACAGGAGGAGGGAAATGCCTCTTCCTTTTATATGAACGAAGCAACTTCCGAAATTTCTATTAAACCCTTAAATTGCTTTTGATGTCATTATAATCGCTATCAAAAATAGGGACATGAATAGTTAAAGCAAATTAAAAACGTACTACAAAATAAAAAGATTGAAAGGTGATCGTAATGAAAGCCGATACAGAGTTTAGAAAAGTACTTACTTTGTTTCCTGTTGTATTATTTGGATTAGCTTATATGGTTCCTTTAACCGTATTTACAACATATGGAATTGTATCCCAGCTAACTGAAGGGATGCTACCAATGGCATATGTTGTAACCCTGTTGACTATGTTGTTTACAGCTTTTAGCTATGGGCGGATGGTTAAAGCATTTCCGTATTCCGGTTCCGCCTATACCTATGCGCAAAGATCCCTTAATTCGCACGTCGGTTTTTTCGTTGGATGGGTATTATTATTGGACTATATGTTTTTACCGATGATTAACTATTTAATTATTGGAATATATCTACATGCCGAATTTCCTGCAGTTCCGGTATGGATTTGGATAATACTATCGATTGTAATTGTAACTATCGTTAATGTTAGAGGAATTAAGGTGGTTGCAGGGGTCAATCTCACTTTGATTTCTTTCCAAATGATTTTTGTTGCTTTATTTATTATTCTTTCTGTGAAAAGTCTTTTAGGTGGTGAAGGTTCGGGGACTCTATTCTCATCACTGCCATTTTTTAATCCTGAGGGTTCAACTTCTTTGGTTTTTGCGGGAGCTGCAATTTTATGCCTTTCGTTTCTGGGCTTTGATGCTGTGACAACATTGTCTGAGGAAACGATTAATGCCAAAAAAACAATACCAAAGGCAATCTTTCTAGTAACTATTATTGGCGGTTTATTATTCATCATTGTTTCCTACCTCGGTCAACTTGTGTTTCCTAACTATATGTCGTTTAAGGATCCGGATTCTGCCGGTCTGGAAATTGCGGGATTCCTTGGTGGCAATTTATTTAAATCGTTCTTTTTAGCAGCATATATCATTGGCTGTTTTGCTTCAGCCACAAGTTCACATGCAAGTGTATCAAGAATACTATATGCGATGGGGCGGGATACAATTCTTCCCAAAAAAGTATTTGGCAATCTTTATTCAAAATATCGAACCCCTGTATTCAACATCATTATTGTAAGCGTTGTAGCATTGTTAGCCTTATTTTTCAGTTTGGAAACCGTCTCTTCCTTCATTAGTTTTGGAGCACTTTCTGCTTTTACCTTTGTACATATATCTGTATTCGCTCATTTTTATGTAAGGAGCAGAAAACGCACATTCAAAGACTTGATACTATATGTGTTAGTGCCGTTTATCGGAGTTATATTATGTATTTGGTTGTGGACCAGTTTGAGTAAATTTGCTTTTATGTTGGGAATCAGTTGGTTAACTATTGGATTAATTTATTTAATGTATCTGACCCGGATGTTTAAGAAACAGCCTCCTAAAATATCATTTGAGGAATCGATTGATGATGTAGAGAACACACCATAAAAGAAGTTATTTATTTCACTGATTTGGTATATACGGTATTGAACATTCTTTAAACAAAATTTCGTTGCTAACTGACACAGCAGCCTTCTTTTTAAATAATGTTTTCAACAAAATTCGGGAAGTGACATCGCCTGTTGAGTTGAAAATAACTCAATAAACGAATCGTTATTGATTCAAAACTAATTATCTTCTAGCATTCTATGGCAAAGAAATCCGATAGTTCTTTATTTAATATTTTGGCATAAAAATTGCATCACCATAATCGACAGCGGTGAAGGGGGAGAGACATGGAGAAGGTAATCTATCAAATAAATAAAAGCCGCTTACTTGAAACCATTAAAGTAAGTGCTTCCATTGGTGCTACAGAAAATGGCGGATTAAATCGTTTGGCATTGACACAAGAAGATAAAACCATGAGGGACATCTTTGTTAATTGGCTGAAGGAAGAAGGGCTTAACATCCGTATTGATGACTTTGGCAATATATATGGCCGGAGAAAAGGAAGAAAAAACAGTGGGCCAGTAATTGCCATCGGCTCCCATTTGGATACACAACCATGCGGTGGCCGGTTCGACGGTGTTTTGGGTGTTTTATCAGCACTGGAAGTTATCCGTGTATTGAACGATAATCAAGTCGAGACAGAATATCCTATTGAAATCATTAATTTTACTAATGAAGAAGGAGCTCGCTTTAGACCGCCCATGCTCGGTTCTGGTGGGGCTGTGGAAGTATTCACACAAGATTTTGTATATCATACCAAGGACAGTAAGGATGTCACGTTTGAACAGGCACTTAAGCAAATAGGCTACGTGGGGAAAAAGGCGAATCGCTTAAAAAACGTGAAGAACTATATCGAACTTCATATCGAGCAAGGACCGGTTTTGGAAAAGAAAAATAAATCAATCGGGATTGTTCAAGGAATCCAGGGAATGAGCTGGTTAACAATTTCGGTAACAGGGGAAACAAATCATGCTGGACCTACGCCTATGGACGGCAGAAGGGATGCACTAGTTCCCGCTGCTAAAATGATCGCGAACGTTAATCAGTTAACAAAAGAAATAGATGGATTAAAGATTACAGTTGGCAAAATGGATGTTTCACCAAATGTATCCAATGTGATTTCAGGCAAAGTAGAGTTTACAGTAGATATCAGACATCAAGATGATGAGGCTAGAGCGAATGCGATTGAAATATTAAGGGAGCAGCTAAGTACCATTGCATTAACACATGATGTCGATCTAACCATCGAAACGGATTGGAAGTCGGATGCTGTTGAATTTTCCCCCGATGTCATAAAAGGTATTGCAGAAGGTGCTGAGGAATTTGGATATCCCGCCATGGAGTTATTCAGTGGCCCGGGGCATGATGCGAAATATGTTGCGCAAGTAGCTGATACAGGAATGATTTTTATCCCTAGTCATAAAGGGATTAGTCATAACGAACAGGAATTATCGTTTCATGATGATATTGAAAAAGGGGCAAATGTTCTACTCTATGCCGTTACAAAACTGGCAAACGTTATCAATTAATTTATTTGGGAGGAATCAACATGAGTCAAAATCAACAATTAGATAAAACAGAAGAACTGAAAAATGAATTATCCAGCATCGACAAGAAGCATATTCTTCACCCATCAACCAATCCGAAGCAACAGAGTGAAAATGGTCCGAAAATTATCTTTAAAGATGGTCAAGGGATCTATTTAAAAGATATGGATGGTAGAACCTATATTGATGGGGTGTCCATGCTGTGGAATGTGAATCTGGGTCATGGAAACAAAGAATTGGCAGAAGCATCGTATCAGCAAATGGCAAAAGCAGCATACACGACAACGTTTTATGGCTATGCGAATGAATCAACCGTACGATTAGCTGAAAAAATCACGTCATTAACGCCAGGAGATTTAAACACCATTTTCTTTACCTCTGGTGGTTCGGAGTCCAATGATTCCGCATTAAATTATCCAGATTCTATTGGCAGTTAAAAGGTTTTAAAGAAAAAAGAATCATCATTTCGTTGAAGCGCGGTTACCATGGGGTGACAATTGCAGCTCAACGTGCAACGGGAATTGATGCCTACCGGGAATTTTCAGGTTCATCAGATCCAGACATTGTTAATGCGAAACCACATCTGACAGCTTGTGAATTGGGAGATACAAGCGATCCGGAATATGAAGGATGTATTCGTGACGTTATCGACAAATATGGAGCGGATAAAATTGCTGCCGTTATCGTAGAACCAATTCAAGGAGCAGGTGGTGTTCACGTTCCTCCAGAAGGATATTTACAGGCAGTTAGAAAACTTTGCGATGAAAAAAACGTTCATTTTATTGCGGACGAAGTCATTTGTGGTTTTGGCCGAACTGGAAAAATGTTCGGTGTCGATCATTGGGAAGTGATGCCTGACTTCATGTCTGTTGCCAAAGGAATCACCAGTGGTTATGCACAACTTGGCGGTGTTGTCATGAAAGAGGAAATCAGTAATACCATTAACCAATATGATGACATGTTGGCACATGGCTTTACGTATAGCGGCCATCCAACTGCTTGTGCAATCGGATTAAAAAATATTGAAATTATTGAACGTGATGGACTGGTTGCCCATGCAGATGCTATGGGACACGAACTGAAAAAGGGCTTGGATTACCTGCAAGACAAGTATTCCTTCTTTGCCAATACACGATCCAGAGGCTTGTTAGCCGGATTTGATTTGGTTAAAGATCGCGATGCCAACATTCCTTTTGACCATTCAGTAGGCGCTGCCGGTACACTTGTGGAAGAATGTTATCAAAGAGATCTGCTCATCCGTCCATTTGATTTTGAACCGGGGATGAACATTGTTGCAGTTGCACCCCCACTCATTGTTACGAAAAGCGAAATAGAGAAGATTATTGAGATCATTGATGATGCAGCGGCAGCTTTTTCAAAAAAGATCGGATAAACGTAATCGAAAATGAAATATAATGGTGGGGTATTCAAAAAGGAAGGTAAAAAACGATGATATTTAAAGATTATTTTTACCGGGCTTTTTTGAACATCTCCCAAGGAGGTTTATAAATGAGTAGCAAAGTACTAGAACTAAATCCTAAAGTGGTAGAATTCTTAAAGGATCCTATCAAACTGTTTATTGATGGTGAGTGGCAAGCATCGGTAGAAGAAAATACGTTTACTGCCGAGAATCCTGCTACAGGCGAAGTATTGGCAGTGGTGCATGAAGCAGGGGAGCAAGATGTGGATAAAGCGGTTAAGGCTGCTAAACAAGCTTTTGAAACAGGGGAGTGGCCTGCGCTTAGTGCTTATGAGCGTTCCCAGTTAATGCATAAACTTGCTAATTTAATGGAACGGGACTTTGAGATTCTTGCCCAACTGGATACGTTGGATAACGGTAAACCATTGAAAGAAGTAACGGGCAGCGATTTGCCGGGAGCGATTGAGAATCTGAGATATTTTGCCGGTTGGACGACGAAAATGACAGGTCAAACGATTCCTGTCTCTGAATCCTTTTTCAACTATACAAGACATGAGCCAGTTGGGGTGGTAGGACAAATCATTCCTTGGAATTTTCCGATTATGATGGCATTATGGAAAATCGCCCCCGCCATCGCAACAGGTTGTACCGTTGTGCTGAAACCAGCCGAGCAAACACCGCTATCTGCACTGTATTTGGCAAAGCTTGTTGAAGAAGCTGGATTTCCTAAAGGTGTAATCAATATTGTTAATGGCTTTGGAAAAACGGCTGGTAATGCACTGGTAAGCCATCCGGATGTAAACAAAATTGCCTTTACAGGTTCTACTGCAACAGGCCGTGCCATCATGAAGTCTGCAGCAGACACGATGAAGCGGGTGACATTGGAACTCGGCGGAAAATCGCCAAATATTATCCTGCCTGATGCTGATCTGGACAAAGCCATTCCGGGAGTGTTTAACGGAATTATGGTCAACCAGGGAGAGGTTTGCTGTGCCGGATCCCGGGTTTATATACCGGATGACATTTTTGATGAGGTAGTCAACAAGATGAAGGAATACGCCGAAAATGTAACATTGGGTGACGGCCTGGATGCAGAAACAGATATGGGTCCGCTCGTTTCCAAGAAGCAGTTTGAAACAGTGACTTCCTATATAGAAAAGGGCATTAAGGAAGGCGCAACGATGTTAGTTGGCGGCGAAAACAAAGGTAAAGGATATTTTGTCTCGCCGACCGTGTTTACAGGGGTAGACGAGGACATGACCATTGCCAAAGAAGAAATATTCGGTCCTGTTGTTGTTGCAATGCCATATAGCAGTATCGATGAAGTGATCGAACGTGCCAATGCTTCTTCATATGGTTTGGCTGCAGGACTTTGGACAGAGAATCTGAAAAATGCACATAGGATATCCAATAAATTAAAAGCGGGTACTGTCTGGGTGAATTGCTATAACCTGACCAATGCAGCTGTCCCGTTTGGCGGCTATAAAGAATCAGGGTTTGGCCGGGAAATGGGTTCGTATGCGTTGGAAAATTATACAGAAGTGAAAAGTGTGTGGATTGGGTTGGATTAGTAACGTGAATGTACTTGTGATGTGATTTGTACATTACTGGTACTGAGGTCGGGAAACTTTCTGCTGATGTGTTCATACCTCGCCTAACAAATGAATTGTTAGGCGGGAAATTTCAATAAGTACATTTGTAAACGCATCCAAATACGTGTGAATACCAGTATATGTTTATTTGAGGAGTTGATTTGGTGAATGATAATGATAAGAATCAGATACAACGGAAACTCAGGTTAGTACATGTTGTAGCGATCGGTTTGGCTTACATGTCCCCGTTTGCGGTATTTGATACATTTGGAATTGCATCGGACGTATCTTCAGGACATGTGCCTACTGCCTATGTGGTGGTATTTCTAGCCATCCTCTTTACAGCCATGAGCTATGGAAAACTAGTTAAAAGATTTCCAAACGCGGGGTCTGTTTATACCTATACGAAAAATATTCTAAATCCGTATTTGGGTGTCATGGTTGGCTGGGTTTCGTTTATTGCTTATTTAGCACTTCCAATGATTAATGCATTGCTTGCGAAAATTTATTTATCAGCCGGTTTTCCCAATGTACCAGGTTGGGTGTGGATTGTCGGACTAATAGCGGTGATTACGGTATTGAATATATTCGGGGTAAAGATTGCAGCCTCAGTAAATATTTTATTAGTCGTATTTCAAGTTTTGGTTGGCGTCACTTTCATATTTCTAACGGTTCGTTCTATTCAGACCGGACCAGAACATTTTATGTCTTTTGCTGAGTTGTTCCCTGCCGCTAATGAGTATTCGGGGTTGTTTGGTGCGGCTGCATTATTAGCTTTATCTTTTATTGGTTTCGATGCCATAACGACTCTATCGGAGGATACGGTTGAACCAAAGAAAAATATCCCTAGAGCAATTTTACTTGTTGCATCTATCGGCGGGGTATTTTTCTTTACGGTGACTTACTTCATGCAATCGCTATTTCCGGATGTGTCATTATTTAATGATATTGAGGGTGCATCTCCTGAAATTGCGGTAATGATTGGAGGAAACTTATTTCTTTCGTTTTTCCTTGGCGGAGCCCTGTTTTCTGTATTTGCTTCAGGCTTAGCAGCACAGGTGAGTGCATCGCGATTATTATACGCAATGGGAAGAGATAAAGTAATTCCCAAACGATTTTTTGGCTATTTACACCCCAAGTTTAATTCTCCAGTACTTAATATCGTATTGGTCGGTGCGATGGCTTTGTCCGCATTGCTTTTGGACTTGGAAGCAGCAACATCATTAATTAATGTAGGGGCATTTACTGCGTTTTCATTTGTTAATATTTGTGTAGTTAAAAGCTTTTTTACAACTGAAAGAAAACGCTCCCTTGGTTATGTTCTAAGTAATTTAATTGCACCTTGTATCGGATTGCTGTTTGTTGTGTACTTATGGGTAAATCTTGCTCTCTTTTCTCTGACTATTGGGGGAATTTGGACCGTTTTGGGGTTAGCTTATCTAGCTATATCGACCGGATTCTTTAAAAAGAATCCTCCTGAAATTGATTTTGATGAATTGGAGGCGTAGGGGGTATTCATAGTGGAGTTAAATATAAAAACGTAAAGGGGAATTATATGGGATTAAGTGAAGCTAAAGAATTAGACGTTCCGTTTAATCAAGAATCGCCAAAGGGACAACTAAAACGTTCATTAAAATTAAGGCATGTAGTTTTCATTGGAATAGCCTATATGTCTCCGCTGGCTGTTTTTGACACATTCGGAATTATCTCTGATATAACAAATGGTCATGTTCCTGCTGCTTATATGCTAGTTATAATCGCCATTTTATTTACTGCATATTGTTATGGGAAAATGGTAAAAATCTATCCGTATGCTGGCTCAATATACACTTATACAAGAAAAACAATCAACGCTCATTTAGGGTTTTTGGTAGGATGGGCAGCCATATGATATTGAAAAAGGGGCAAATGTTCTACTCTATGCCGTTACAAAACTGGCAAACGTTATCAATTAATTGATGGACAGGCTTCACTAAAAAAAGATCGTGTGGATACCAATTTCATAATAAACGGGATAAACAATTTTTATTTCATATATAAAGTTTATTGATAAATCTATATTAAGGGAATGATAGTGAACAAATGTCAAACAAGATTAATTACGATAATATTACTGAAGAGCAGCGAAAAAGGCTGGTTAGAAGAGCCGGTCTTGCAAGCGTAGTTGGAACATCCATTGAATGGTATGATTTCTTTCTTTTTGGAACGATGTCAGCTTTGGTATTTCCACAATTGTTTTTTCCAGAATCAGATCCATATGTTGGATTATTACAATCGTTCACCGCACTATTTATTGGATTCCTAGCCCGTCCGATTGGAGCTGCCTTTTTCGGAAATTTCGGTGATCGTATTGGTCGTAAAACAACTTTAGTAACGACTCTTCTATTAATGGGAGTTAGCAGTACCCTCATCGGATTATTGCCAACTTACGAAAATGCCGGTATTATTGTGACAGTTTTACTAACACTTTTTCGGTTTTGCCAAGGATTCGGTGCTGGGGGCGAGTGGGGAGGATCGGTCGTACTCTCTGTTGAATGGGGGACTAAGAAGAGCAGGGGATTAATGGGAAGTCTAACTCAAATAGGGTCACCTATTGCTCTGCTCTTATCTTCAGGCGTTGTTTCCCTCACGATTTTAATAACAGGAGATAACTTTTATACTTGGGGATGGAGAATTCCCTTTCTCTTTAGTGCTGTACTTGTTATAATCGGTTTCATTATTCGACGTGGAGTTATGGATTCTCCCCAATTCACAAAAATGAAGAAAGAAAATCTCATAGCGAAACAACCAGTGTTAGAGGTTTTTAAAAAACACAGTAAAGTATTACTAATGGTTGTTTGTGCTAGCTTGGCGCAAGGTGTCCCTTTCTATATTTTTACTACTTTTTCTATCAGTTACGGGACTGAACAATTACAACTAGATAAAGGGTTTTTAACTAATACACTTATGTTTGCATCGATAGTCGAGATCATTGCGATCCTTTATGCAGCACATTTATCAGACAAATTCAATAGAAAATTAGTATTTTATATCGGAAGTTTATGTACAATAGTAATTGCATTCCCATTCTTTTGGCTTTTTGATACAAAGATAACAATATTGGTTATTCTAGCAATGGGCATTTCTGTTATTGGTGCCGGAGCAGTGTATGGACCTTTAGCGGCACTCATTGCGGAGTCTTTTCCGGCCAATGTTCGTTATAGCGGGAGCTCACTAGGTTATCAAATTTCGGCTTCTGTTCAAGGAGTTTCCCCATTGCTATGTGTGTATCTATTAAATACCTTTAATAGTACTGTTCCTATCAGTACCTATCTTATTATTGCCTGCCTTATTTCTATTGCAGCCGTTTCCATTTTGGGAAGAAAAATACTTAAAAGTGATAGGATGGATATGGTAGGTTGATTCAAAACGCAGACATCAAAGAGCAACAAAAATTCAGATCAAGTATCAAGAGGTTACCGAAGGGAGATACAAACATGAAAAAAACTGGATTCATCTGGGATGAGAGTTATTTTTGGCATCAGACTGGTCAGGGGGCATTAAATATCAATTCAGGTGGTTGGATCCAAGCGGACACTCATGCTGAAAATCCGGAAACTAAACGGCGAGTGAAAAATCTGCTTGATCGCTCGAAATTTATCAAAGAGCTGCAGCAAATCGAACCGAGACCCGCTATAAGAAAAGAAGTGGAGATGAATCATGCCCCAGTCTATCTTGACCGACTAAAACAGTTAAGTGATGCGGGTGGCGGGGATGCCGGGGAACATGCGATAGTAGGGCCTGATACTTATGAGATTGCCCTATTATCTGCTGGCGGGGCATTAACCGCGGTCGATGCTGTGATGCAGGAAAAGGTGAAAAATGCTTATGCCCTAACTCGCCCGCCTGGACATCATGCGGAATATGAAATAGGAGCAGGTTTTTGCCTGGTTAATAACATTGCCATTGCCGCAAAGTATGCTCGAGAAACATATGGGCTAAAACGGATTTTAATACTAGACTGGGATGTACATCATGGGAACGGAACCGAGAGTGCCTTTCGATCTGATTCCGATGTTTTATTCATTTCTATCCACCAGGAAAATATTTTCCCCAAAAACCGAGGCCAAATTATATATACAGGTGAGGGAGATGGAGAAGGGTATACGGTTAATATCGAACTACCGGCCGGCACGGGGAATGAAGGATACTTGTATACTTTCGACAAGGTAATTGAACCAATTGTTGATCAGTATCAACCAGAGCTCATCCTTATATCTGCTGGTCAAGATCCAAGCCGATTTGATCCATTAGGACGGATGTTGTTGACTGCGGAAGGATTTTACAATATGACTGCAAGAGTGAAAGCATTGGCTGAAAAACATTGTAACGGTCGCTTGGTTGGTTGTCACGAAGGCGGCTACAGCACCGCCTATGTTCCTTTTTGTACACTTAGAGTTTTGGAAGCACTAGCTGGAAAACAAAGTGGAGTAGACGATCCATTCGATCAAGGTTACCATGAAGGACCACTCTACCAAAACCAGGTAGAAGCGATTAATAAGGTATTAAAGATTCAGAAAAAGTATTGGGATTTGTAGAGAGACCTTACCTAGGGCTACTGAAAAAATTAACTGGCATATTTCATGCTTTTAGGATACACCTTTACCTATATCCAAAACTGTGATAGTACCAAACGCTTGGCTCTGGAATCCGGACGGTGGAGTTCTTTTTCTATACCTTGAAGTCGTAAAAAACATCTAAATCCCAAAAACCTTATTATCTTCTATAATTTAGGTTTTTTGGGTGAATGATATTGTATACAATCCAAGAAAAATAAATTTGATGGAATGTGAACTTGATAATGAGAAAGAGAACATGCGTGTCGCTTACATGAAGATTTCCGAGCGTAATGTGCATAACAAGTAGGAGCGGGTAGAAACTCGAAAACTGGGGGTGCAATAACTCAAAAAACGAGCGATCTTCTGCAAGTATCTATGAATAAGGAAGAAGTTGATCTAGGGGGGTAGATAAATATAAAATTTTAAAATGCCCCTAATAGACAGTTTTTTTGTAATAAAGTGTTACTTGCTATTGGGGAAAATTTGACTTTTTACAGTAATTTGTTTCCCTTCTACTTTACCAAGCCTTGTTCACATACAGGGATATATTACCTCTTACATTATGTTTATTACAAACCCATACAGGGAATATACTATCTGTAATATGAATTTTAGCAGAGGTGAAGGAAATGAGTAAGGTAGCGGTTATAACTGGCGGTGCCCAAGGAATCGGAAAAGGGATTGCTAAACGTTTGGGGAAAGATGGCTTTAATATCGTCATTAGTGATATGAACATTGAATTGGCACAGCAAACAGTTGAGGAATTTAAAAATATGGATATTCATGCGATTGCTGTAGAAGGGGATGTTTCAATACAGGAAGACCAATTCGCACTGGTTTCAGAAGCTGTCGAACAATTTGGCTCCGTAGATGTGTTTATTAATAATGCGGGAATTGATCAGGTACAGGCAGTTGAAGACATAACCCCGGAAAACCTGGAGAAGATTTTCAACGTCAATGTGTTTGGAACGACATATGGTATCCAAGCGGCAGCAAAACAAATGAAAAAACAAGAAAAGGGTGGGAAAATAATCAATGCCTGCAGTATTGCCGGAAAAACGGCATTCAATTTGTTAGGCGCTTATTCGGCAACTAAATTTGCTGTACATGGTTTGACCCAAGTAGCTGCAAAAGAGCTCGCTCAATTTAAAATCACCGTAAATGCCTATTGTCCAGGAATTGTTGGAACTGGTATGTGGGATCGCATTGATGCCGGGATGGTAGAATACATGGGATTAAAACCAGGAGAGGCTTGGCAGCAAAACGTTGACAATATTCCGCTCCAACGTTCGCAAACACCAGAAGATGTCGCAAAACTCGTATCTTATCTAGCATCGGAGGATTCTGATTATATGACTGGACAAGCAATTAATATTGATGGGGGAATTGAGTTACATTAACGTGATCTCTTTTAAGACACGAAAAAATGTGGCATATTCCCGGCAATTTTTTCGTGTCCGCTTCTCTCCCTCTTTATTTGGTAAAAGAGATTAATTGGGGGGGGTAGCACTTTCGAAAACCCCTACGATTCACTTGCACCATTCATCCGCCCCCTCATTTCCTTGATTTCTTCAACATGTAAACCAGCCATATCAGCAATTAAATGGTCGGACATTCCATTTTTGATCATATTTTGAACTACCATTTTCTTGCCTTGATTAATTCCTTCTTCTCTTCCTTCTTCCCTATACAAATTCGGTAGTTCAAGTACGCGATCCGCTTCTTTTTCAGGTAGTTTGCTAATTTCTTTTCGCATTTGTTTTTCTTCCTCCTCATTTAGGGTTCACTCATTCCCAAGTCATTACTGTCAACCTTGTTCATTCCAATTTTGGAGCATCCTAATAAAATTTTGAGCAGCTTTGGATAGGCGATGATTTTTTAGCCATATTAATCCGACTGATCCGGTCAGTGGAGTCGCATCCGAAATTTTGTGCGCGTAGATGGGATATCCCCGATACCGATTGAGTAACGTTTCGGGAACAATAGATGTACCAAAGTCAGATGCGATTAAATCCATCAACAGACTGATATCGGAGCATTCCGCAACAATGTTTGGGTATAATTGAAGCGGGAAAATGCCTCCAAAATCAAGTAATGCACACCTAATCCCTCTGTACTCGGTAAAAGGAGGGGATAATTTTGAATGTCAGTAAGTGAGATTTCATGATCGATTGATTTTTGCTGTTTGGAGGTAATAAAGTAAAACGGCTCAGTATGAAGATGAAGAGTAGAGAATTCATCCAATTTTAGTGGCAATCGAATAATTGCCAGCTCTACGTCACGGTTTCTCACCAAATTACAGAGATGGGCGGATTCATTTTGTTGAATTTTATAAGTGATTTTCGGGTATTGCTTTTGAAATTGATCAAGTATTTCAGGTAACCTATCAACCGAAAACGTATTGACGTCTATCGTAAGTTTTCCGTTTATCCCTTCGCCAACTTCCTTCACCTCCATTTTGGCTTCTTCCATTAGCTGAGTCAATTGCAAGGCATATTTATATAAGGCTTTTCCCGCCTCTGTCATTTCTAAAAATTTGCCGTTTCTCTCTACTAATTTGGAGCCAAGTTCCGCTTCCATTGTTTTCAATTGTTGACTTAATGGGGGCTGAGAGATATGAAGTCTTCCAGCAGCGACGGAGATTTTCCTTTCTTCTACAATCGCTATAAAATATCGCAGTTGTCTGATATCCATCATCGTATGCACCTCTTTTATATATGAAAAAGTTAAGTAAAAATAAGGGTCAACACCAAAACCAATGGTTGATATTGATAGGTAAATATGGTAATGGTGCTAAATAAAT